>JBEKRJ010000466.1:0-4674 GCA_049518835.1 Solirubrobacteraceae bacterium | reverse complement strand
GATCCCCGCCGACAGAGGCCCTCACGGCGCGGCTACGCGTCTGCGCTACTCGCGGACGAAGCAGTCCATCGAGTTCCATCTCACCGAACCCGCGGGGAGGAACCGAAAGCCATGCGCCTCGATGATCGGGGCTAGCTCGCGCTCGCTGCCCGAGTGAAACTCGATGATGATCGCGGTCACTTTATCCAACCAGGACAGATCCCCACCCCGGAAGAGCTCGTTCTCGGCACCCTCGATATCGATCTTGAGCATGTCGACTCGGTCGAGGTCCGCCAGCAGCGTCCGCATGCCGACGACCCGCACCTCGAACTCCCCCGACCTGTCGAGGTGCCCCTGGTTCGAGTGGCCGGGATCACTCTGAAAACGTGCCGTGCCATCCTCGCGTCCCACCGCGGCCTCGATGAAGTCGGCAGCGACACCATTCTGAGCGAGATTGCGCCGGCCAAGCGTCATATTCGCAGCCAGAGGCTCTACGCAGACGAGCTTGGAGGCTCCGTGGAGTCCGTACCACAGACTCGTGAGGCCGATGTTCATCCCGAGGTCCACAACGGTAGCGAGCGGCATATCGACAGGCGGTCGGTAGCACTCCTCGATCCAGACCTCCCGAATCCCCTGGATGTCGCCTCGCTGCAGTCTATAAGTGAGGGCGGCGCCGCCCACCTTGATCGTCCGCTGACGCTCGGGGACCGGCACAACCGACATCACACGGTAGAGAATCGAGTCTGTCCCATACCGGAGGAACGACCGGCTGTCCTGCGCTCGTGGCCATGCCATCCGCCACTCGCGAGCAATGTTTCCGGGAACCTGTACCGCCCTCGCGATCACTCAGACAAGGTACCCGATCAGCAGCCACGCACGCGATCAGGCTAGGCTCGCTCTGGCCCCGCGTCGGAGGGCCTTCGTTGCTCTGCAAAGACGGACGTGCCATGCCGTGGTCGCTCACCGAACCCCGCTTCAAGGCTTGCGTGCCTCTATTACCTGATGTAGCGCGAAGGGAGCGCATACCGGGCGCATCCATGCGGGCGGGGACCACGCGTAGCCGCCCGACTTCCCGCGCACGGGGATGAACCACCCGTCACCACTCAAGCCAACGCGCTTCAGACCAGCGCGCCTCAGCCACCAGAGCGTGCGCGGCAGCATAGTCCAATGCACCATCGGTTGTCCACCCTCGTCTCACCGCCGCCCAGTGACCTTCCAGAACATGCGGTGCGCTCCCGTGATGCTCAGGTAGTTGGGAACCGAGAGCACCAGGAGTCCGTTGGGACGCAAGACTCGGGCCAGCTCGCGGACGGCCGCTTGAGGAGACGGGACGTGCTCGAGCGTCTCGCACGACACTACGATGTCGAACGTCTCGCCCAAGTAATCCATCGCCGTAATATCGGTCATGTCGAACTCCAGGTTGTCTGCGCGGAACTCCGCCTGCGCGCTTGCAATCGCCGTCGGTGAGAAATCGGCACCCACGACCCGGGTCGCGCCCTCCGCGGCCATCCAAGCAGAGAAGCTTCCCCCCCCACACCCGATCTCGAGTACGGACATCCCTGCCAGATGGTCCCGCAGCACCCTTCGCGCAAGCTCATACCACAGGCCTGCCCCAGTCGGATGCTCGCGATGCCAGTCGTCGTATGCAGAGCGCGCGGCGCTCATGTTGGTGACAGCTGATCTGCGCCGGAGCGCCGGCCTGATCTGAAAGCTCTGATTGCCTCACGGTATGCGCGCTCGTGCTGGCCGAGCAGCGCCTCCCAACCAAACTGCCGGGCGCGCTCGAGGCCCCTTGTCGCCAGCTTGCTGCGGATGTCGCCGTCGAGGAGCAGCTTCGCGATTTCGGAACCCAGCTCATGCTCGGCGGCTATGAGGCCAAAGCGGCCACCGTCGAGCACAAAACGCGACCCAGGGTTGGTCGTCGCCACCACTGGCGTGCCCTGCGCCATCGCCTCGAGGTAGGGCAGCCCAAAGCCCTCATAGGTGCTTGGCATACAGAAGACCCAGGCCGACCTATACAGCCCAGCGAGCTCCTCGTCCGTGGGGCGAGCGATCCACCGGACGCTGGGTCCGGGGTCACAGTGGTCACACACCATCACCAGGCTTGCGTCGGGGACCTGCGGCAGTATGTCCCGCAGGAACGTCTCGTGCAGCAGCTGCCCACGCTTGCGCCCGGCCCAGGTCCCGACGAACAACACGAGCGGCGGACCCGGCCGCTCGAGACTATCCACCGCCGGCAAGTCCACGGCGAGCGGCAGATGGCCGGTGCGGCCAGCCCCAGGACCAGGGCTCGGGTTGACACCGTACGACGCGGTGGCGAGCCGCTCGGCGAGCATCTCCAAGCCGTAGGTCACATACTGGCTGACACGACGACGGGTGCGCGTCGCGTACCGCGCCTCGTAGTACGCGGAGCCGTGCAATGTCCGGACCGTTGCGACTTGGCGACGGACGTAGAACCAATCGTCGCCATGGAGATGCAGGACGTCGAGTCCACTCGTGTCGAGCGCGTTCAGACGCATCGGCGCGACCAGCATTCGCCGCAGGCGGGTTGTCGCGGTCGATCGCGGTTCGAACCCCCGATGCTCGTAGCTACGGTTTGCCACCGGCGGTGAGTAGGTGAACATCACGACCCGGTGCCCGCGACGCGCAAGCTGCTCTCCGAGCCGATCGACGAACACGTCCACTCCGGGCGGCTTGCGATGGGACTGAGGCAGCGATGAGCTGTAAAGGCCGATCGCAAGGGCGGCTGACGGGTCGACTTGCGTCATGGTGCATTTGAGGCGAGCACAGTCGCGTCACCGGCGCGGCTTATAGTGTCAAGGTGCGAGGCGACGGCCCTGGCTAGGACCGGCCAGTCGAAGCGCGACTCGTACAATCGCCGGCCGGCATCGCCGGTCGCTCGCATGCGCGCCGGATCGCGTGCCAACTCGATGGCTGCACGTACGAAGGCTGCGCGATCGCCAACTGGCGTGAGCACGATCGCGTCCGCCGCCTCGGCAAGCACGGTGTCGGTGTTGTGGCCGTTCAGCCCCAGCACGGGCAGCCCGTGAGCGAGCGCCGCCATCAGCGTACCGCGCCGCGTGGAGACGCCGTCGGCGAATGGCAATAGGATGACGTCACTGGCCGACAAGCCGAGCGACAGCTCATCCTCCGTCTGACGCCCCGGGGAACGGACCTCCACCGCCGGCGATACGTGCAGGGGCGGAGCATCGGCCCCCAGGTTCAGTACCGCAAGTCCCTCGGCGCCATGCGCGTCGGCCAGTGCTGCGATCGCGGCCTCCGCATAGTCGAGGGCGCGGCTGGGGTGGGCTCGTCCGAACAGAGCAACAGCGAGTTTCTCCCCGAGATCGAGGCGATCCCGCGCCGCCGTGCGTGATGTAGGGAGCGGAGTGATATTGGTCGCGATTGGCGTGTGAACCGCGCCGCCCCCTATTTCGCGCGCGAGCGCCTCGGTGCTCGTCATCACGCTGTCGGCGAGGCGCACGAGCGTTCGGAGCTGTCCCCGCTGCCACACGCCCATCAGAGTCGATCGCCAATCGCTCATCGGAACCCACGCCTCGTGGACCATGATGGACAACCGGGTACCCTTGCGGCGCTGAAGGCGCAGCGCATCACGCACGAGCCCCGGCGCGAAGCCCCACTTCCCGTAGCGGAAGGCGTTGTATTGCAGCAGTACCCAAGCAGGCTCGGCGGGGCCGGAGAGCAGGGGGGAGAGACCCTCCGAAACGTAACGCACCTCGCTGCCGCTCGCGCGCATCGCGCCGACAACGCGCCGCGAGTACTCGTGGATCGCGTCGATTCCACCGGTGAAGCGGTACACGACTACTCCGGAGGCGCCGGGCGCTCGCATCAGCGCGACCTGCGACGTCGCACGAAGCTGGCGACCGGCGGCCCCAACACCATGTTTCACAAGGCGGAAGTCTGAGCGGCTGCTCGGGGTGCCGATCGCGATGGCACCGAAGGCGCAGAAAGGGCGACCAGCCCCGCGCCGGCCCGAGCCTGCCGCCGCCGAGCTTCCGGAAGCGCGACGAGCCAGTACGAGATGATCCCGGCCGCGGCATATAGGTATGGTCCTGGCGGGACCTGTGGCGTCCATGCGCTGGAGAAGGAAAACGCAACGAGGCCGGCGAGCGGGGCGGTCACGGCCGCGAGCAGCACGCGCGCCTCAGGATCGGGCTCCCGACGGCATCGTAACAACCCGATCCCGAGCACCGTCAGCAGGAAGCCGGCGACGACGATCATCCCCGGGATGCCGACCTCAACCGTGAGGAACGAGAATGCCGTCTCGGTGTCGACGTCGCCGGTCAGTGTCGTCTGCGAGGCCCCGGGCGCAGTCGAGGAAGGGCCCGCGGTACCGAGGCCGGCGCCGAACGGAAACGTGGCCAGGTTGGACGGGATCAGGGCGATGCTCGATCCCCGAGCGGTTGATGTTGTCTGGAAGATGCCCGACGGGCTTAGCCCGGAGTAGCGAAGCTGGGAGGTCCCGGCCGTGGCAACGATCCCTTCGACGACGAATCCCGACGCAGCGAGGATCGCCACGAGCACGAGCACGCTCCGGAGCCGGGTCCGCGCCGTGAGCGTCAACAGTCCGAAGACAATCACCGCGATCACGCTGACCACGATCACGCTGCGTCCCTCTGAGGTGATGATCCCGAGTAGCGCTGCAAGCGCCATCGCCAAGGCAAACAGCCGCTC
>JBEKRJ010000465.1:0-4693 GCA_049518835.1 Solirubrobacteraceae bacterium | reverse complement strand
GCGAGGATTACCCAGAGGATCGCCCACGCGACGAAACTCCAGATGCTGTAGGCGGTGTAAGTGTTCCGACGTCCCGGTCTGAGGAACGGATGTACGTCTGGAGCTTCCATGGAGCCCTCCGAGAGAAGTGACGGGTCGACAGCTCGCGTGGCCGGGAGTTGGAGGCCGGAGCTTCGTGCCCGCCGAAGGTTTGAGCGAAGCGCCACCGATGATAGATCCGAGCCGGATGTGCACCGGGGACGCGATCCGGGGTGATCGTGGCCCGTTCTGGTCGTGGACCAACGGCGTCGTGACCGCTCTGGCGCGGCCGCGCAGGGTGCTTGCATGTCGCGGTTCTGTTGGCGAATGTTTGCCCGATTCTGGTGGGGGGACCTAACCGCGAGTCGGCGCGGGCGCTCATTCGTGGTGCGCGCGTTCCGCGCCTGCGCGGCTCTGGCTGGACCGCGGCCGGCCGGAATTGGGTGGCGATTCGCGGGTCTTCGTGATGCCCGGGATGGCTCAAGGGGGCCGGGGCTTAGCGGAGGAACGATTCGATGGTCGGGACGAGGTTCGTCTGGTCCTGGAAGAGGAACGCGTGGCCCGCATCGCGGTAAAGATGGAGCTTGGCGCCGTGGATCCGCTTGGCGAGGGTCTGGCTGTTGGCGAGTGTTGCCGGACACGCAGGATGGTGATGACGGCGTCATCGGGGATGGGGATCGGGGGGGCGAACGACCGAACGACTAAAGGGTTGGGGGGCCGGGTCGGGAACGGCTTGCATTGAAGGCGGCCGGGTCGGGGGCGTGCGGTTGTGCGTCGCGCGTTGTGACCGCTTCGCTCTCGCTTTGATCGCTCGCCACGAGGGTGTGGTCGGGGTTCGCGGGTCGTGGTGGTGGTCGAGCCTGGATGGGCGAGCGAGGCGACCCACTCGCGCGTAGTGCTGGCGGGGTCAGGCGCCGGGCGCGGTGGCGGTCCAGCGTTCGGCGGGGCGGCCGCCGGTGTGGGTGCGTTGCCGGTGGGCGCGTCCGGCGGCGAGGAGCGTGGTGAGTGCTTGCTCGACGCGGTCGGCGGGGAGGTTGCGTTGGCAGAGGTCGCGGATCTGGGTGCGGGTGAGCCCGTCGGGTGAGCGGGCGAGCGCGGCGTGGATCTGCTCGGCGAGCGGGTCACCGGCCGCTTGTCCAAGCGCCCAGGCGGAGGAGCGGCTGCCGTAGTCCCAGAGCGCGAGTGCCGGGTGGAGATGGTCGGGCTGGATCGTCTTCTGTCCGTCGAGCAGCGCGTAGAGCAGCGCGAGCCGGATCACGTGCGCTTCGGCGCGGGCGGTGAGTTGCCCGAGGAGACCGTCGGCGGGCTGGGTGAGCTGCGGGTAGAGCTGCCACCATAGCTCCCGCGCGTCAGGGGTGAGCGTGACTTTGCCGGCGGTGTGGGCGTGCTTGAGCACGCTGGTCAGGTAGCGGCCCAGGCCGGTGCCTTTGAGCGGGTCCGGATCGCCGCCTTCGGGCAGCAGCCTGACGCGCCGGACGGCCGCGAAGATGAACCGGTTCAGGAATCCGTTCGCGATCTCGACGGTGGTGGTGTGACGGCGCAGCTCGGTCTGGGTGATGTGCCCGATGATCGAGATGTGCGCCTGGGTCGCACGCGCGGGCGCGGTGCGGGTCAGCAGCGCGAGCGGCCGTCCGTCCCAGGCAGAACGGAGTGTTGGTGACAGTGTCGAGAGCTCGCGGCTGGTGGACTTCAGCACCGTGGCGAACTCGGGCTCGATCACGAGCAGCCGCTTGTCGGCGGCGCCGGGGTCCGGGCCCTGGGGGTCGCGGACCGCCCAGATCAGCCCCTCGCCACTGGATAGGCCCGTTGTCAGTCGTGCGGCGAACGCCGGGTCGGTGTGGCTGAGCAGGCGCGCGACGTGATCGAACGAGCTGCCTTTGCGGGCCTTGGAGCTGTCGCCGACGAGCACGACGAACTCGTTCGGGTGATGGTGTGTCGCCTCGACCTGGAAGAACGCGTCACGGCCGATCAGCGCGCCGGCGCAGACCAACAGCTGGACGAGGATCGCGGCAGGGTCGGCTTCGGTGTGCGGGGCGATCTTCGCAACGATCGCCCCGGGGAGCCCGTGGTAGGCGACGGGGTCGGGCGGCGCGGGCCAGTCGGCCGGCGGCGGTCCCAGCGCGAGCGCTCTCGGACTGACCGGGGCTGGCTGCGGCTGGTTGAACAGGGTGATCAGCTCACCGGTCATTCGGCGGTCATCTCCGCGAGCGCGGCGCGGGCAGAGCTCTCGTCACAGATCGACTTGTTCTGCACGTAGGCAGCGACCAGCGTCTGCGTCGCGAGGTTGTTCACCGCGCGGGGTAGCCCGCGGGACGCGTCGTGGATTAACGCGGTCGCATCATCACTGAAGATGGTGTCGGAGCGGCCGGCGAGCTTGACGTGATGGGCGATGTATTCGCCGGTTTCTTTGCGGTCCATCCCGTCGATCGTGCAGCGCAGCGCGATCCGCTGATCCAGCGCGGCGAACACGCCCTGGCGCAGCTTGCGACGCAGCGTTGGCTGGCCGAGCAGCAGGCACGCGAACGTCGCGCGCGAGTCCATCTCGGCGTTCGTCAGCATCCGCAGCTCCTCCAACTGCTCGGCCGAGAGCAGGTGCGCCTCATCCAAGATCAGCACCACGGTCTTGCCACGCTCGGCGGTCTCGACGGCGAGCAGATCGGTCGCCTGCGGGATCAGCGTCGCCCGATAGAACCGCGGTGTCGCGCCCAACGCGCTGACGATCTGGGTGTAGATCCCGCGCGCGCCGATCGCCGGGTTCGGCAGGTAGATGATCGAGTAGCGGCTCGAGTCGAGCATCGCGGTCGCGGCGCGGGCCGCGACGGTCTTGCCGGCGCCGACCTCGCCACAGACCACGCCCAATGCTCGCTCGCTGATGATCCAGCCAACCCGGGCGACCGCTTCCTGATGGGCGGCGGAGGCGAACAGCATCGAGGTCGCCAGCTCCTTGGTAAACGGGGTGCGCGACAGCCCCCAGTGCGCCCGCAGGCGATCGATACTCATCCCGTCATCTCCTTGCTGTCGTTCTCGTCGTCGTCGTTGGCTGGCGGGCGTGGCAGGTTGCGGTAGTCGATCCGCTGCTGAAGGTGCTGGTCGTGGCGTTTCTCGATCAGCCCGAGGTAGTCGATCCCGGTTGGCTCGGCTGGCTGGATTGGTGGCTGGGCGCGTGGGTGGACGTGACGTTTGATCTGCAGCGCTATCGCCAGCCCGACATGCCGGCCGTCGATCTGGACCGCGACATCAGCCAGATCGAACGGGTCGAACACCAGATCGACCTGGCGGCCCGCGAGATCAGCGTCGACCTCGTAGGTGTTGCCGTGCATCGCGACCTTGCCGGTCTTTGAGACCGTCCGACGCTCAGACCAACGGAACGCTGCAGTCAGCGCCAGCTCGTAGGGCAGCGGCGGCGGGCCCGCAGCGAGGAACCGCTCAAGCGGTGTCTGCCCCGTCTCGGTGTGAACCCGGCGGTGGTAGACCTGCTCAACCCAGCTCTGAAAGATCCGGTTGAGCTCTTCCAGGCTCGCGGGTGGGCGGTCCCCGAGCTCGACCAACACTTGCTCGCGAATCGTCCGAAAGACACGTTCGATCTTCCCGCGTCCCTCCGGCCGTCCGGGCGTGGAGTGGATCAGACGGATCCCGAGCACCGCGCACGCCCGCAGCAACTGGCCGGACACGAACGGTGACCCGTTGTCAACGTAGACGGCCTTCGGCAAACCGCGTGCCGCGATCCCCGCCCGCAGAGCGCGGGAGGCGTTCAGCACGTCCTCCCGTGCGGCCCACCGGTAGCCGGCCAATAGCCGGCTGTGATCGTCGATGAAGCAGAACAGGAACACGCGACGACCGTCGATCAACGGGCCGTGCAACGCGTCCCCAGTCCACAACTCGTTGCGCGACTCGGCCTCGAACCGGCCCAGCGCACGCGCGATCTGGCTCCCCCTCCACGGCACGCCCGCCGCCGCCAAGTGACGCTGGATCGTCCGCGCCGACAGCGCCACGCCCTCGGCCTCCACCAGGATCCTGTGGATCTGCGCCGCCGTCCGAGCCGGCTGCTCACGCCGTAACGCGACCGCGAGCTCCAACACGCGCTCAGGCGTGCTGCTCGCGACCCGCCGCGGCGCCGGGACCAGCCCGTCGAACCCGCCCTCACGATACGCGCGGACCCACCGATCCAGCGTGGTCCGACTCACCCTGACCCGTCGCCCGTCTGGGGTCAAGTGCTCACGCTCAGCCAACGCGCGGACCAGCCGTCCGCGCTCCCGCGCCGACAGCGACAAGTCCGTCGCCTCGCCGACGATCTGCCAGCGGAACAACCCGATCTCCTGCGCCCAGTCCACTTCGCCTCCTGACCGTCGTTGACAGCAACGACCGGCAGGATCACCGTCACTCAGGCATAGGCCAAGGCGTGCACGTGTTGATCTCCAACAGCCCACCCGCGGTCAACGCCGACACCCACGACCACGGCGCCCGGCGTCCCAACCGCAACGACGCCACCCTCGTGCACACCCCGATCGCTTCGATCGCGTCAGCGCCCAGCGACCCCCGCCCAGCCGGCGGATCAAACGTGGCATCCAGCGCCTGCGCCCACCGCAAAAAGTGCGAAGCGATTGGCTCCGCCCGCGCCCGGAACCGCTGCCGCCAATCGCGGACCGTCTCACCCGGCACCCCGAGCCGCTCCCCG
>JBEKRJ010000464.1:0-4694 GCA_049518835.1 Solirubrobacteraceae bacterium | reverse complement strand
GAGGCCGACCTCGAGCGTGCCGAAGTACCGGTCGACGAGCAGCCGATGCTCGCCCTCATCCTCTGAGATGCCAAGCCGGTAGGGCTCCAGGACCACCCGCACCAGCGGGTGCTCGCAGAAGCACAGCCATCCGCGCCAGTGTCCGGTCGCGGTGATCGTGCCGTCGGAGAACATCAGCTCGTCACCGAACGGCGACCACCACAGCGCGACCAGCCGGCCGGGACCGTCGTAGCCTGCCAGCTCGACCAGCTGCGGCGGGCAGGGAAGCGCCAGGCGCACGAGCTCGCCCGGCGTCGGGAGCGCTGGCCACACCTTCATCGCCGCACCTCCCAACGCATTCCGGTGCCGGTCCGCAACGGCGGCTGATGATCGCCGGGAAGCCGCGCTCGGCCCTGGTCGGTGAGCCGGAAGTGCAGCGCGCTCTCGATCAGCCCCTGGCTCTCCAACTCGGCGAGCACGTCCAGCAGCGGGCCGTGGCGCTCCTCGCTCCAGCGCAGCTGGTAGTAGTCAAGCTCGGCCTCGCAGATGTGCAGGCCGCCGCGGTCGACGAGCGGGAGCGCCAGGATCTCGCGCTCCCGCTCACCAACAGCGTCCGCGGGGCGGGTGTGGGCGCTAGTCACGAGCGCGCTCATCGCTCTGGCTCCAGGGCGCTGAGGCGATCGGTCCACCACGCGGTCGAGCCGCAATCGGGGCAGCTGACCCGTTGGAGGCAGCGAGTGTGCTCGTGGCCGCAGACGACGCACACCAACAGCGACGGGCGGACGCGCACGAGCGTGGCCGCGTGACCCGGCATCGGCGACGTGGACGGGCATGGGTTACGGTGCAGTCGCATCGAAGGCGTACTCCTTCGGTGTCAGGCCCCGGCCGTTGGCGCGGTGCGGGGCCGCTTTTCTCCTATCGAAAGACAAACTACAGAGTGGGCCGGACGGAAAGCCCTGACCGCGCCGTCTTCAGCGCAGAACGCGTCGCCGGCGCCGCGCGTGGCGCAGGACAGCTACCTCACCCGCGGCCGAGACGACTACGCCGTGGGCGCTTCACGCAGCAGCGCGACGACCGTCGGCGGCACGTGGAAGCCGGTCTGGTCACCGGACAACTCGGCGAGGACGCGAGCGGATGCGGGCGCCAATAGCGGCTCGCCGTCGCTTCCCCGCCCGCACACCTCGCCGGTGACCAGCCAAACGAGGTCGGCTCCGACTGTGCCGAGGACGAGCGCGTCGGGCGCGCCGCCCTGGCGCTTGAGCTGCTGGCGCTCGCGGTCGCGCGACCCTTCCCACGTGCGCGCGCGCGTCCAGCCGATCCCCGCCTGCGCGATCACCTGCAACAGCCGCGTGTGTTGCCGCTCACGCGAGTTTCCAATGTGACATCGACTTTCCAGTGGGCGCTGACCGACTCGGGAGCGCGGTGCGCGCGCGGGGCAGAGCTCACAGGCTCTGTTGTTGCTAGCCGGTGCGCCGTCGGTGCCCAGGGGGACGCGCGAGCCGCACGGGCGACGAGGCCAGCGCACGCTGAGAGTCCCGTGGACGGTGCCGATCGATCCTTCGGCCGCACGCAGGCGTTGCGAGCGGGCTACGGTATCGCCCGGTGCCAGGCGCAGCGCAGAACATGATGGTCGACGCTGACCGGGTCGGCGATCGCCGGCGGGCGGCGTGTGCAGCCTCCATGAGGCAGCGCGGTCGATCGTTCGGCCTGGCAGGTTGGTTCCTGGAAGCGCTCGAATGAGCCGCCTTCGGACCAGCTGGTCTGCCGTCGCGTCGCGTCTGTTGATCGCAGCTTTCGCGCTCGCGGGCATCTGGCTGTTCTGGCAGGTCTCGCTCGCGAGCAACGACGTTCCGTCAGATCAGACATTTCCAGGCTGGCTGGCCGTGCTGCAGCCGGCCGACGCCAGCTTTGGGGACCAGCTCAAGGTGGTCGTCGGGTTGACCGCTTCCGTTGGGAGGGGACACGAACCAGAGCTTGAGTACACGGTCGTTGCGTGCGGCGCGCATCCGTTCGAAGGTGTTCTGGTCGCCGGCGGCGCAGCACGGCTGAGCGAGCCTCAGTCTGTCGATGCCGAGTCGGTGAAGGAGATCCCCCAGCTTCGACTCTACGACGAGGGCCGCGGTGTCGTCGTCCCGCTGGGGCCGGCCCAGATCGTCAGGATGGCGCTGCCGGCGCAGCGCTGCATCGCGCCGTTCTCAACGAAGTCTCCCGAGCCCCAATTCGGTGGCGTCGCGATGACGGTGGCCGGGAGAGCGAGCGCGTTGGTTGAGCAGCGCCGCCACCCAGTGTTCGGTTGGGAGGCGCCGCGCTGGACGGAGGCGTGGCCGCTCGTCGGCGACTTTCCAGGTGTCCTGCCGGGCGAGATCGGCGACTGGCAGTTCGTCGGCCTGCCCGGAACCTGGGTGCGACCCATCGCAGAATATCTCGAGGTCGACGGTGGCGGGCTTCCGCTCGGTAGTGCGGTCGAGGCCGCCAGTCCGCCGGTCACCACCGGGTCCGGTCTGGAGTGGACCTCCACATCGCCGTTCCAGGCCAGCGCCCGGGTCGTCGACGGCGACGATCAGACCGTTTGGCAGGACAGGGTCGTTGCGGCGACCATCTGGCTCACGCTCGGCGGCGGGCTGCTTTGCACGGTGCTGTATGAGTTCGTTCCGAAGGTCCGGCGCGAGACCGACTCGGTGGCTCGGCCGGACGCTCGGCCGGACCATCCCACAGGCGAGACCGCCTCCGAAAGAACCGACACACCAGCGGACGGGACGGCAGAACAAGACGCGATTCGCGAAACGCAGCAAGTGTCCTCGGGGCCGCGGGCAGCGTGGATGGCAGCGGTGCTGCTCGTCACGCTAGTCAATCAGTGGCTTCGCCGTCGCCGGCCGTCACGCTGATCGCGCACGCGCGTTCCCGGGAGACGCTCGCTTCAGCGCCTGCGTCCTCGTCGACAGCACCGACGGCGGCGCCGCCCCATCCGACGAAGAAGCGTGACGTTCGGACGAATACACCCGACGGCTGATCAGACCTCGATGACGTTTCGGTATCCCTCCGATCAGACCGGGAAGCTCTTCTCACGTCCCCCGTTCGTCGATCTCGCAGCTCTACAGGAGCATGCCGAGAGGTTCGAGCAAGCCGTCGAGGACCTGATCGACGACGTCCTGGCGTCGGCGGGACAGTCGCATTGATCCGCTGGCGCGACCGAGGCCGGGAGTCCAGCGTCGACGAGCAGCCGAACGAGTCTCGGCGCGCCGCGGGTCAGACAGCCGGTCGACGCTCGGTACAGCTCGCGCGGTACGAGCGTCCGCGACAGATCAAGCGCAATCTCCCCGCGCTGCCCTGGTCCTCGCACAGCACCCCGGGCGTGATCCAGGTGTTCAACCGCGGCCGGATGCGCGGGTGTGCTCTCCGGCGATCCCCAACTTAACAACCAGATCGAGTTTGCCGATGTGGAGTCGAACGATGTTCAAACAATGGCTTACAGCGGCTCTAGTGGTGTCTGTGATAGCTCTGAGCGCCTGCGGGAGCAGTCACTCGGTCTCTGCGACGAGCGACACGGGCAATGTGCTGCCGCAATGCGCAGGCGTCGCCAACAACCCCGCGCAGCTGGCGAACTGCAAGCAGGAATACAGCCAGCCAATTGTCCCCGATGACTCATCTTCGAGCACCACCAGCAGCACGAGCACGGCAGCGTATCTGGGTCCACCGTGCTCGCAGGAGGACGCAGTAGACACCAGCGGGGACACGTTCTGCAACGCTGAGGGGAAACGCTGTCCTTCGGGTTGGTCATCGGCAGCATCGCCCCAAGAGCCCGACCTAGCAGCAGCGTGTGCCCCCAACAGTCAGACGGAGACCACGACAACAACGCCTACTCCGCCGCCGACCAACTATGCATCGCAGTATCCGGCGAGCTTCGAGGAGTCGTTCATCGTGCAATGCGTGCCCAACAGCAGCGGCCATGCCGCCGCTTGCCAGTGCGCCCTGAGGACGATCGAGCAGTCGGTGCCCTACAGCACGGTCATCGCGGCCGAGCACGACATCGCGATCGGCAACCCGCCCGACTGGTTCACGAACGCGATTAGCACTTGCGCTGCCTCGCAGTAGGTGTCTGAGAGGGCTATTCGGCGCGTGGGCGCGTACGCGTCGACGGCGAGGGGGGGGAGCGCGCGGACCACGATCGCTTTTCGGCCAACCTCCGAGGAACCAGAGCGGGACTTGCTTGGCCGTGATCCGGGTCGAGCCGACGTGCAGCGCGAAGCGGGGATCGAACCCGAATCTCAGCATGAGCCGCCGGCGGCGGGCGATGCGGTGCGGCATGCACGACGGTGGGTGAACAAGGAGAAGGCGGCGCAGATGACTCGCGAGGAGCTCGAGCACTATTTGCTGGGCGATGAGCCGGACGAGGAGTGATGCCAGGCGTCGCGCGTAGCTTCTGGGCATGTTGCAACGCAACGTGCCGAGGTCTTTAAGCAGATCCTCGGCGAACGCCGGCGGCGACCGCCACACGCGACACGTCGCGAAAGCCACAAGTCTCGGCAGGCAGCAACACGCGTCTCCACCGGAGAGATGGCCGGCGTAAAGCGGCCGTCCCAGCCAGCTGGCGACGTAGCGCGGCGCCCGTTCGCTTACGTCGTTGACATGCAAAACACGATGAACATAACGGGTGCCCCGGACGCCAAACCACCCCCATCGCTTACGTCGTGAACACCCAAAATCGGGGTGAACTT
>JBEKRJ010000463.1:0-8665 GCA_049518835.1 Solirubrobacteraceae bacterium | reverse complement strand
GGTCCTGGCGATCACGGGAAACCATCCCCCCCGCCGCGTCGAGGAGGTCCTGTCCGCGGTCGGGCTCAGCGACGCCGCCGACCGGCGTGTGAAGGGCTACTCGATGGGCATGCGTCAGCGGCTGGCGATCGCCGCAGCCCTGCTCGGCGACCCGCAAGTCCTGATCCTCGACGAGCCGAACAACGGCCTGGACCCGCCCGGGATCATCTGGCTGCGCGGTCTGATGCGCGAGCAGGCGGCAGACGGGCGCACGGTGCTGATCTCCAGCCACGTCCTGGCCGAGGTCGCCCAGTCCGTCGACGACGTCGTCGTGATCGCCGACGGCGAGCTGCGCGCCCACGGGTCCCTGGAGCAGGTGCTCGGCGGCAGCGACGGCCCCGCGACCACGGTCCGCGCACAGGACCCGGTCCGGTTGATCGCCGCGCTAAAGCGTCGCGGTCACCGCGTCGACCGCGACGGTGACGTGCTGAACGTCCTCGGCGCCACCCCGGAAGAGGTCGGCAAAATCGCCGGCGACGAGCAGCTGGCCGTGCTCGGCCTGGCCCCCCGAACGCGCTCCCTCGAAGAAGCGTTCATCGCCCTCACTGGCGTGCAGTCGTGACCGCGCTCCTGCGAGCCGAGCTGCTCAAGCTCCGCACCACCCGCACGTTCGCCGCGGTCCTCGCCAGCGCCGCGGCGCTGTCGCTGACCCTCGTCGTCCTCGGCGCGGCCCTAGGGAAGGAAACCGAACCGCACGCGCTGTTCACCAACAGCGCGATCACCTACATCATCGTGATACTCGGTGCGATCGCGATGACAGGCGAGTGGCGTCATCGCACGATCACAGGCTCCGTGCTCGCCGCCCCCAACCGAGTGCGGCTGCTCGCCGCCAAGGCGATCTCCTACTCCCTGGCCGGCATCACCCTCTCGATCATCGTGACGGTGCCGACCATGATCGTCGGCGAGCTGGTCCTGTCAGACCGCGGGCTAGCAACGCTGGGCGCCGGCGGCATCGTCGACGTGCTGTGGCGCAACCTGGCCGTCGCTGCCCTGCTCGGCCCCCTCGGCGTCTGCGCCGGCGCGCTGATACGCAACCAGATCGTCACCGTCATTGGGCTCATCATCATCGCCGCGGCGATCGAGCCCGCCGTCTTCCAGGCAGTCCCGAAAGTCGGTCGGCTCCTCCCGCTCGCCGGCGCTCCGGGCGGCGTCCTCGGCGGCACCCACGGGGACCTGTCGCCCGGGCCCGCGCTCGCGGTCATGGTCGCCTGGACACTCACCATCTTCGCGGCAGCCGCCTGGCGCCTGCGTAGCCGCGACCTCGTCTGAAGCAACCATCCCGACAAACGACCAACAGACCACGCAGCGGCCACCACCATCCACTGCGCGCCCGCGGAAAACTCGTCCTCACCATCACCAACGGCGGCCCGAGCCGCCCTGGTTCCCCGGCCGATTCATCGGACCGGCCGCAAGGAAGGAAGCCCCATGTCAACGTCTGCCCCGCCCGTCCAGATTGAGTTCCACGCCGACCTTCACATCACCCGATGGCGCCCTCTAGTCCAAGGGCTACTCGCGATCCCACACCTGATGATTGGCTCGGCGTTGCGCTCCCTGAGGGGGACCCTGACTCTGATCAGCCTCATCACGGTCTTGTTCACCGAACAGATCCCGCGGCCGCTGTTCGACGTCATCGTCATGACCTACCGCTACGAGTGGCGGGCCATGAGCTACGCCCTGCTCATGCACGAGGACTATCCGCCGTTCGACTTCACACTCTCCTCTGAGGACGACGGCCAAGAGCCCCATACGTCGCTGCGCCTGGCCTATCCCGAGCAGCTCGAGCGCTGGAAGCCGCTGTACAAGTGGTTCCTCGCGATCCCCCACTACTTCGTGCTCGCCGGACTATTCGTCGCGGCGTGCCTGGGGATCATCGTCGGATTCTTCGTCGTGCTCTTCACCGGGGAGTACCCCGAGGCAATTCGCGACTTCCTCGTCAGCGCCTACCGCTACGCGCTTCGCGTGGAGGCCTACGTCGGCCTGCTCACCGATCGCTACCCGCCGTTCAGCCTCGCCGCCTGAAGCGATCGGCAACTGCTCGCAAGCCGCATCCCGGCGAGCAGTCCCCTCATACGGCCCCCATCTCACTACACAATCGCGGCTACTCGGCGACAGGAGCGGCTACGCCCGCCGGATCCCGCGCGCCGCCATCTTGGCGCATAGCAATCATGCACGCTCGATCTGAGAGGCCGCATTCGAGAGACCTGCAATCGGCCTGCCGCGTGGCTCAGGGGCTGTGCCGGAAGGAGCCCTGGTATGCGCGGCAAGGTGAGTTCCTTTGGTGCAATACGCTAAGCATCACCAGCTTAACGATGACACTCCCCTCCGACAGAACAACCGCGCATCTCCAGGCTTTCGCGGCCCGGAGCCGCCGCCACTCAAATCACATCAATGCCGACATGAGGGCTTTCGGATGCCGTTACCCACTGATCTAGGTCAGAGCCTTCGTGTGGAGCGCCCGGGACGAGCGGCGCATCCAGAAGACCTTCCCGACCGAGGCGGCCGCGCTCCTCTGGCGGGAGGACGCCCGAGTCGACCAGCGCCGCGGCGTGCTCGTCGCCGCGAGGCCGGTAGCACTGCGCGAGTTCGCCGACGCGTGGCTCACTGGAGCACGCGACGGCAGCATCCGCAACCGCTCCGGCGACCACGACAAGCCGTCGACCATGCGCGGCTACGAGCAGGCGGCTCCGCGAGTACGTGCTCCCGGAGCTCGGCGGAGCGAAGCTCCAAGAGCTGCGCCGCCTCGACATCCAACGACTTGCCGACGATCTTGCCGGGCTCGACATCAGCGCGGCCACGGTCCGCAACGCGCTCCTGCCGCTCCGCGCAATCTGCCGTCGCGCGCTCTCACGCGGCGACATCCAGGTCAACCCGACGATGGGGATCGAGATCCCGGCCGTCAGGGGCCGCCGCACGCGCTTCGCCACACCCCAGGAGGCGCAGCTGCTCATCGACGCCGCGCCGGCGGTGGATCGCGTGCTGTGGGCGACCTTCTACGCCGGCCTCCGGCGCGGCGAGCTGCAGGCACTCAGATGGGTCGACGTCGACCTCGCCGGCGGCGTGCTCCGCGTTGAGCGCTCGTGGGACGTGAAGGCTGGCGTGATCGACCCGAAGTCGATCGCCGGGCGCCGGAAGGTGCCGATCGCCGCGGTCCTGCGCGACTACCTCGTCCAGCACAGAATCGAGGCCTCCGACGCCCTCGTGTTCGGCCGCGCCGACGGCACGCCGCTCGCCACGTCGACGATCAGCAAGAGGGCGAACGACAGCTGGCGCAAGGCGCAGTTGCGCCCGATCACGCTGCACAAGTGCCGCCACACCTTCGCCAGCCTGATGATCGCGGCGGGTGTCAACCCGAAGGCACTACAGACCTTCATGGGCCACTCGTCGATCACGGTCACGCTCGACCGCTACGGCCACCTGTTCCCCGGATCGGAGGGAGAGGCTGCCGTCCTGCTCGACCCCTATCTTGCGGAATCGCATGAACGAGCTCGCAGCGCCAGGGTTCCCGAATCCGACTGTGGGGAAGTTGTGGGGAAGTCGGACCCCTCCAGGAGCGGTCTTGAACCGTCTTGAGCGGCACTCGGTCGCGACCGCGCTACCCCCTCGGAGACGAGGAAACTGCCCGCATATGGGCAGATTCCGAGATTCCGCCGAACGTGTAACGGAGAGGGGGGGATTCGAACCCCCGATGGACGGAAACGCCCATACCGGTTTTCGAGACCGGCGCATTCAACCGCTCTGCCACCTCTCCTAGGCTAGGCGAGGGTAGCGAAACCGCTGTCCTGACAGGGTTCTTCCTGCGACCGGTACGGATCGGCCCGTCGAGGACGGCGCCGGAAGTCGTCGGGGCGTGGGGCGGACACAGTCGTGCTGAGCGTTGGGGCGACGCTCGCGCGGGAGGTGTGAAGTCGCTGCGGAGGTCGGCGATTGCCGGCGTATGCGGCGAGCTGTCGGCTCTCGGGAGGTCGTGCTCGCGGAGGACGGCGAGTCGTTCGGTCCGGGCCAGACCGGCGCGCACGCCGCCCCGGGTGACACGCAGCCGCGGGCCCGGACGTGAGCTGGCACGAGACGGCGGCTGCTCTTCCGGAGGAGCAGCGTCTTAGCTGGCGGCGCTCAGCGTGCTCAATGGCGGCTGCGATCGTCTCACTCTCACTGCTGCGGGGTCCCCATTAGCGTCACGGATGTGACCGGCGCTCAACACACTCCGCGGGACGCGGGCGCGCGCCGTTACCACCAGCGGCCGCAGGGTTGCCGACGGCGTTCTCTTGAAGTCGCGATTGCGGCGACACTTTACGGACTGACCGGATGCTCGTCAGCCACCTTCTGCACCGCGATCGGGCACGGCTCGACCACCCGAGCTGCCATCGCGTCCTATCTCCGCGCGTGCGGCGCGGATTACGGCGTCGAAGAGGGTCCGCTCTACGCCGACAGGGCCACCACTGGCTACGCGCACTACGGCCAAGTGGTCGAGTATGGCCTTAACGTCACGAATGACAGTGAAGAATCATTGGCGTGTGTGGTGGGCCAGCGCACCGCGGGCGCCTTATGGCACACCCTCGGCCGACCCGGAACGCGGCGACGGTCTCGAGCGCCGAGAAGTCAAGGCTGCGGCCCAATCCGACGGTGGCTGAGGTCGTCCCGGACGTGCCGATCCACCTAGCTCCGCTCGTCACTCCCACGACACCAAGCGGGGTCCAAAACCTGTCTCGTGTTGCCGGCCGGTCTTCGGCCGTTTGCGCTGCCAGCGGGCAGGTGCAGTTGAATCCCGAGGCACTCCAGGTCATCCACGCCGCGTCGGATGATCCGTCGGAGCCCACAGCCAGCAAGCTCGGCATCGACGGCAGCGGCGTGACCGTCGGCATCCTCGCCGACGGACTGGATATCAACAACCCCGACTTCATCCGCCCCAACGGCCAGCACGTGTCCGTCGACTACAAGGACTTCACCGGTGCCGGCACGAGTGCTCCCACGGGCGGTTGCGTCAGGTCGGCCGGATCTGAACGCTACGGTAACGGTGGCGGATAACCCGAGCAACCCGTTCACGATGTGGCTGGTCGGTCCGAACGGTAACGCGGTCGGACAGGGCGCAAACGAGCTGCGCAGCTCGACAGCGCCGGGCTACACCAACGAGCTCGGTGCCCAGGTGAACGCTCTCTCGCCGCCGCCGGGAGCATGGACGCTGATCGTCGCGTTCGTCCCGCAAGTTTCCGGAACAGCCCTCACGGAGCCGTTCACGGTGACCACCAGGGAGAACGCTGTGCCTGTCTCGGCACCGGGACTGCCGACTCCAGCGGCGCGCAGCTCGCGGCAGGCCAGCCGCACACCTACCAAGTGCAGATCAAGAACACGAGCTTGGCTCCGACGGCGTATTTTGTCGACCCGCGGCTTCCGAGCACCACGACGCTGAGTCTGGCCTCATTGAACGGCGCAACTGTGCCGGTGCCGCTGACGGGTTCCTCGCCGCTTCCGCTGTTCCTGGTTCCAACGCACGAAACACACAAACACTTGACAACGTCCAAACAGCTCTCGACGACTACGCCAAGCTGCGGTCCCATCCGCGTGGCATGATCGCGCCCATGAGGGCCCGTGGGCGCCGACCTGAAGCCCGAAAGCCAGGGCTGAAGGGTCACTCCAACGGCTTCGGCACCCCGAGATACGATCCGCGGGTCCGCCCTTGAGTCCGTCCCAGTTCTTCGAAATTTGGGACAGTCGTTCTGAGAAACCTGGGAAAGCTCCCGAACGGGAGCGAAGTGGCAGCGATCCCGTACAGCTACACGATCAGGTAGTCGCCAGCGACACGGCCCGAGCGTCGGTCCCGACCGCCGCCGACGCTTGCAGCCTTCGAGGAGGCCGACGGTTGCCAACGAACACCGCTCGTTAGAGTTAGACGCGCGCCCAAACCTCTCCGACCTGGACGCTCTCTGTCGTGACGGCTCTGCCGCGGGTTTGCCTGGCAATCGTCGCGAGTGCCTTCGCGGCGTCCTCGGAGTCGAACACGACCATCGCGCTTCCGCGGTCCTCGGAGGCGAACGCGACCCAGGAGCCGGAGACAAAGCCTGGCATGCTCGAGACCAGCGAGACGAGATCTTTCAGCTCTGCCCTGGCGGCGGATCGGTCGTTGAGCTTTGTGACGACGACGACTGCGTGCATGAGCGGTCTCCTTGAGCTGTCCTGTTGCGCGGCGGCGACCAGCGCCGGCCGTGAAGCGACACCACGCCCTGCTCCTCGCTGCCGGGGTCGAGAGGCCGAGCAGCCGCTTCGGGTGGTGGGCTCTGATCTGATCGGCCTGCATGTGGGGATGCACTGTATGGCGCCTGAGCACGGCTTGGGGATCAAGACGTGGTCTGGCCTGCGGGAAACGCTCTTCAGGTCCGATCTTGTTGCCGAGCGCTTCGAGTGTGTCAGTGGCGATGAAATCCTGCCCGCGTAGGCGGCCATCGAATCGCCCACAGGGGGTGGGCGGACGGATGGGGCTCGCAACGCGGCGCCATCCCCCTGGTCGGTCGGGAAGCTTGCCGCTCGCGTTCCGTCCGGCGATGCTGGCACGATTAAGCTATGACCAGTGTCTCTGATCGTGCGCCTCGGTCGGGTGCCGACCGCCTCAATGTCCCGCGTGCCTTGCGGGCCGATGTCGACCAGATAGTCGCGCTGACGGACGGCTTTTGCGCCGATCATCTCGACGCTGAGTATGCGCGGCTGTGTGCACGACTGGTCGCCAAGCTTTCGCGTAAGCGTCCATCGCCGCTGCAGCGCGGCGATCTGCGAATCTGGGCGGCGGCGGCGATCTACACCGTCGGCAGCGTGAACTTTCTGTTCGACCGATCCCAGCCGCTGCACCTCAGCGGCGATGACCTTAGCGACCTGACCGGAGTCCTAAGAGCACGATGGCGAACAAGGCTAAGCGCATCCGCGAGCTACTTGGCGTGGGTGACGTAGACCTCGAATTCTGCCGCCGCGACATCATCGAACGACACCCGTTTGCGTGGTATGTCCAGGTCGACGGCTTGATCGTCGACGCACGCATGCTGCCGGTGGCGATGCAGGCGGAGTGTCGACGCCGCGGGCTGATTCCCGACCTCGGCGAACCGCCGCAACGCGACGGAATCTGACGGTCGGGGTCGCAGACCGAAGCGATCAGGATGCCGGCCAGGGCCTTCAACGCCGGAGGATGTGGCCAAAGGCACAGCCCGTCGCGTAACGGACACGCGTCGCCACCCCGCGTAATCAGCAGGATTCAGTGCTCAACTGGCATTGGCCGCGCCCTGGGAGCCCATCGCGGTCACCGGAGGGCAGGCCGAAGCCGAGAGCTGGGATGCCGGCGGGCGTCGGGCGGCGGGCCTTGGCTGCGCAGAGCGACCCTCGGCATCGTCGTACAGGCACGCGAGGTCCAGGTCTCCACCGGCATCCGAGCTGGACCAGGCCCTGCGTCGGCACCCGCTCGTCCAGCTCGTAGATGCGGCGACGGTCACTCGCTGTCGGGCACAGCCAGGACGGGTGTGCCCCGATCGGACTCCGTTGCGCTCGTCACGCGTGACCACACGTTGATGGCTCACGAGCCCATCGGTGACGCCTCTTACGCGTCGAGGCCGAGCTCCGGATCGGTCTGCCGAGCGAGCCTGTCGTTCAGAATGCGCCGGTGCCCACGATCCTGGTCGAGCTGCCGGGCGGTGCGGGCGTCGTCCACCGAGACGAAGGGGAGATCATCATCACCAATGACGTGCGGGGCGACCGGGGTCAGCCGCTGTGCGGCGACGATCGCTACCGCCCCGTGAAGGCGTGGCGCCACGACGACGATTGCCTCGTTGGTGGCGTGCTCCGGCCCGGTGCGGTGTCCGCCGAGGTTATCGACGAGCGGGGCGCGTGGGTCGTTGCCAAGGTCGGCGGCGGAGCGTATCTCGCTGCCCTCGAGCAGTCGACCGATGGCCACGAGCCCGTCGTCTGCTGTCGTGACGATGCTGGGGCCGTGGTGCGGCGCCCGCTGCCGGCCACCTATCCGAGCGCGCCGGTCGACGATGCCTCAGAACCGTGCCCCGCTTGCGGCGCTGTCGAGTATGACGTGTGCGTGCCGACCGAGAGCTGGCGCGCCGGTGCGATAGGCCCGGACGGCACCGCGCATCCCTGATGGGGAATACCCCGTCGTAACGGCTTTACCATCTTCCGGTATTTCACCGATCCGCGTACGGCCGAAGGCCCCCCGAACTAACCCGATTGTCGTCTGCCGCGTGTGCGGCCACGAGGAAAGCGAAGGCACTTTCTTCGCTTTCGCATCCCCGGACGAGGCGGAGGACGAGGCCGTGCGCGCCGCGCGGATCGCCCGTGCCCGGGCTCATCAGCGGGCGCCGCGGTGGTACTCGGACACGATCAGCCCTCCGCGCGGTCACGTTCCCGATCTACGTGGCGCAGCGCTGGCCGGCGGTGATCGGTGGCAGCGGCTCGCGTGATGATCGGCTCACCAGCCTGACAATCCGCCACTACGACACGCGGGACGCTGATCCCTACGCGGGCGACCGCCCCCGGCTCGAGATTACGACTTCGATCGACGACTCGACGCCGGGCGGCGAGCTCTGGGACGCTCGGCGGGCCCTCAGTAGCTGGCTGCACAGCGATGGCACCCATCCGCAGTGGTGGC
>JBEKRJ010000462.1:0-4740 GCA_049518835.1 Solirubrobacteraceae bacterium | reverse complement strand
TCGAGCACGAGCCGGTGCGGGTGCTCGCGACGACCAACCGCAAGCCGCTCACCGAGTTCCTGCGCGTTCCCCGCAACACCCGGCTGGTCCCGTGGCTGTCGTACGGGCGCACGATGCCGCGCTGCGCGCTGGTCGTAACCCACGCCGGCCACGGAACGATGGCGCGGGCGCTCGCCGCCGGCTGTCCGGTGGTGGCCGTCCCCCACTCCGGCGACATGGCCGAGAACGCCGCCCGCGCGGACTGGGCCGGCGTCGGCGTCCGGCTCCCGTGGCGGGCGCTTAGCCCGCTGACGCTGCGACTCGCCGTCCGGCGGGCGCTCGACGATCCCGCACTCGCCGCCAACGCAGCCGAGCTGGCCGGCTGGGCAGCCGTCAACGACGGCGCGACCCGCGCCGCCGAGCTCGTCGAAGGGCTCGCGCGGAACCGTGCGCAGCGCGCCGGCGCACCCTAAATGAGGCCCACCTCGCCGGGCGCTCGGTCAGCGCCGGCGCACGAACTCGATCAGCCCGAAGCGATCGCCCCGAGACACCTCGACGCCGGCTCCTCCGCCGGCCCTTAATCGGACCATCGATGCCGGCGCACGAACTCGATCAGCTCGGGGGCGCTGCTCTGCACCATGTCGACGGGTTCGCCGTAGCACGTGCACAGCTCGACCACCGCGCGTTGGTCGCTGAGCTCGACCGCGCGCCAACGCGCGCCATGCGCGACCCATCGCTCGAGGTCGGAGACCGTGATTGGCGGCCGATCCGCAGTCACGCCGTCGCACCGGCCGTCACCGACGCCGGATTGGCCCTCGCCCACGCTGCGATCTTGTCCGAGCCCTGGATCACCGTGCCATCGTCGGCTACGAGTGCCGGGACCCAGTAGTTACCCGTCAGGCGCTTGACCTCGCGCCGACCGGGGGTGAGATTGAAGATCGACGGCAGCATGCCGAGGCCATAGCCGCGGACCACGTCGGGGCTGTGGCCCGCATCGACGAGCGCGTGGTAGGCGGTGCCGCACGGGTGTCCGCCGGGGCGTGGCGCCGGCTTCCACGTGCCGTAACAGACGTAGAGCTTCATCGACTCGGCGGGTGTTCGACGATCATCAGTCAACTCCGGGGGTGGGACTCGAACCCACAACCTAACGGTTAACAGCCGTTCGCTCTGCCGGTTGAGCTACCCCGGATCAGTGTATTGTCCTACTGGTTTCTAGTATGATCGCGTTGGCGCGACAGACACTCTAGCGGGAACCGCGCTCACCCCCGCCTCGACCTCCGCATGGCAGTTCGAGCACAACAGCACGCATTTCTGAACCTCCAGGCGGATGGTTGCAACCGAGAGCGTGATGCCGTTGTGGCTGACATGGAGCCGCTTCTCAGCCGGATCGATGTGATGGAAGGCCAGCGCACCGAGGCACCGATCGTAACCACAAATGCAGCAGCACCCGCCGGCATCAGCGACAAGCATCTCCTTGAGCTTACGTCGATGGCGGGCAACCGCCTGAGCACGACAGCGCTTGCACCCGTAGTAACCCCGACCCTCGAGGGCGCGCAGCAAGTCGTCGGTTCGACACTGGCTTCGCCGCCACGACCTGCGAACCGCAAACGCGCACGCGCGGCGAGATCTTGGCCGAGCGCGGGAGGCGCGGGCGTCGGGATACGCGATTGTGACCATGACCTGCCGTGTGCACGGCGACACTCAGCGGAGACGGTCGCCGGGTGCTCGCCGACGCTGTTTGCGATCTGCTCGACGCTCAACCCTCGGGAGCGGAGTTGCTGTAGCGATTCCTTGTCCATGCCCGTGCCTTTGCGTGTCTTTGACCGAACATATGTTCGCATCGACGCCGGACGGAAACTGGTGCTCAGATTGCCTTTTCGAGCTCTCCGACGACCGCGTGGATCGCCTCCTTGACCGTTTCGCGCTGCACCGCCAGCTGTGGCAACTTCGTGCGCTGGTCGGTGCGCGCGCGGCGGATCGCGCGGTCCAACCGGGCCAGCTCGAGGATCAGCCGCTGCTCCTCGAGTTGCTCGGGCCGCACCTCCCCCGCCCTCCCCGCGCGCGCCACGAGGTCGGCGAGCACCCGCGCCAGCTGATCGTCATCGGCGTCAAGCCCAGTGAACGGCAGCTCGGGCTGGCCGGCGAGGTGGCGCGCAGCGCGCCGCAGCGGGTCGCTGGTCAGATGCTCGTCGGGATCGATCGCCGCGAGCGCGCGTCGGCCGGCGGCCGGCATGGCAACGCAGAGGACGAGGAATGCGCGCTCGTTGCGCACCGCCGGGTCGATCATCGCCGGCGGGGCCGGCGCACGCGGCCCGGCGCCGGCCTCGGTGACGCCGCGTGCCCCCGTGCGCTGGCCGGCAGCCGCCGCGAGCGATGCCGCCAGGCGCCCCTGGGATAGCGCCAGCCGCCCGTCCGCCCGCTTGATCAGCTCGTCGCGCAGGACGCCCTGGGGCAGCTCGTTGAGCACGTCCACGAGCTCGTGCAATGCCTGGTCGCGCCCCTCGGCGCTTGTGAGCTGGGCGCGCTGCAAGATCCGCTCAACGTGGAAGGCCGCAAACGGCACCGATGCCTCGACGCGCGCTCGCAGCTCGTCGGCGCCATCACGCTCGATCAGCTCGGCCGGATCGGTCCCTTCCGGCAGCGGCACCACGCGCAGCTCGAGGTCGCGCCCGGCGGCCAGCTTCGATGCGCGCAGCATCGCCTCCTGACCGGCGCGGTCGGCATCGAGGCAGAGCTCCAGCACCCGGGCGACGCGCTCGAGCCCGCGCACCTGCTCCTCGGTCAGCGAGGTGCCCATGATCCCGACGGCGTTGCGCAGCCCGGCCTGATGCAGCGCGAGCACGTCCGTGTAGCCCTCGACGAGGATCATCCGGCTTGACCGCGCCGCGGGCGCGCGCGCGAGGTCGATCCCGAACAGCACCTCGCGCTTGTGATACAGCTCGTTGTCAGCCGTGTTGAGGTACTTCGGGCGCTGGCTGTCGAGCATCGCCCGCGCACCGAAGCCGATCACGCGGCCGCGGGCGTCACGCGCGGGAAACACGATCCGCCCGCGAAAGTAGCCGTAGGCCTCACCGGGGTTCGTGCGCGAGCGTTGCATCAGGCCCGCCTCGAGCAGCTCCGCGTCGGTGAAGCCCGCCTGGCGCGAAGCCGCGAGCATCCGTCTCCAGCCTGCCGGCGCATAGCCGACGCCGAACTCGCGCAGCGTCTGCTCGGACAGGCGGCGCCCAAGCAGGTACTCGCGCGCGGACTGCGCTTCGCCCGAGTGCCACAGGTAGCGCGCGTAGTACTCGGCCGCCCTGCCCAGCAGCGACTGCAGCCGGTCGCGACGCGCGCGGCGGGCGGTGGCCTCAGGAGCCTCGGCTTCGGTCTCGAGCGCGACGCCGAACTGATCGGCGAGCGCCTCGAGCGCCGCCTTGAACTCCAGCCCCTCGGTCGCCATCACGAAGTCGAATGCATCGCCCGACGCCTGACAACCGAAGCAGTGGTACAGCCGCTCGTCCGGGCTGACATGAAACGAAGCTGTCTGCTCGTCGTGAAACGGACACAGGCCGAAGTAGCTGTTGACGCCGGCGCGCCGCAACTCGACCCGCCCGCCGACGAGCGCGACCATGTCGACCGCATCCAGCACGCGGTCGCGCGAACCAGCGACGTAGCGCGTCATGGCGCGAACGACACCGGCACGCTGAGCGCCTTGAACAGGGCGATGCAGTACCGGTCGGTCATGCCCGCCAGGTGATCTGCCACGCGGCGCGACAGCTCGCCCGCGGGGATCGAGTCGGGAATCTCGTCGGGATGGAGGCAGTAGTAATCGAACAGCGTCCGGACGGCCCCGTGGATCTTGGCGTGCTCTCGCGTCGCCTCGGGCCTCAGGTAGACGCGCTCGAACATGAACGCCCGCAGCTGCGCCATCGCGGCCCCGACCGGCTCGCCCTGCACGATGTCGCCCGCGAGTTCGGAATGCTCGACGAGGTCGTGCACGAGCACATCGATCCGCTGCGGACCGCTGTCGCCGAGGATCTCGATCGGGCCGCGCGGCAAGTCTTGCGCGTCGATCACGCCGGCGCGGATCGCATCGTCGATGTCATGGTTGATGTACGCGACGCGGTCCATCAACCGCACGATCTTGCCCTCGAGCGTCGCCGGTTGCTCGGCCCGACCGGAATGGCTGAGGATCCCGTCGCGGACCGCCCAGGTCAGATTGAGGCCTTGGCCGTCGCGCTCGAGCGCCTCGACTACGCGCAGCGACTGCTCGTGGTGGTGAAAGCGCGCGCCGAAGCGCTCGTCCAGGCAGCGGTCGAGCGCCTGCTCGCCGAGATGTCCAAACGGCGGGTGACCAAGGTCGTGGCCGAGCCCGATCGCCTCGGTGAGGTCCTCGTTGAGCCTCAGCGCCCGGGCGACCGTGCGTGCGACCTGCGAGACCTCGAGCGTGTGCGTCAGCCGTGTGCGGTAATGGTCTCCCGCGGGAGCGACGAACACCTGGGTCTTGTGCTTGAGCCGGCGGAACGCCTTGCAATGCACGATTCGATCGCGGTCACGCTGAAACGGAGTCCGTAGGCCGCAATCGGGCTCCGGACGGGCCCGGTTGGGTGGGTAGGAGCGGGTTGCCAACGGCGCCAAGTCGGCCTCTTCGCGGACGCGGATCCGGGCCGCGAACGCCTCCGCTACCGGTCCGTGCGGGTGCTCGTAGCCTGGCTGGAGCAATTGATCGCTCACGACCCGATTCTGACAGCGCCCGGTGTCGTCCGGCCGCTCGCAGACGGC
>JBEKRJ010000461.1:0-4748 GCA_049518835.1 Solirubrobacteraceae bacterium | reverse complement strand
CGACTTGCAGAACAACCCGGGAGCCGACCGCTGCGACGGGTAGCCTCGCGGCGGCCATGGCCCCAGCCGCCCCCTCGCAGGCGCACGCGCCGCTGCCTGAGACGCTGCGGGCGCTGATGCGCGAGCACGCGATCACCTACCGCGCGCTCGCCGCCCGCACCCAGCTCATCGACCGCCACGCCAACGGGCTCAGCTACAGCCACATCGCCAACCTCGCCTCAGGCCGCGACACTCCCAGCCGCCACGCGCTCGAGCTGCTCGCCCACGCCTTCGAGCTCCCCGTCAGCTACTTCGCCGAGTACCGCCTCGCCGAGCTCCGCCGACAGCTCGACGAACGCGAAGTCGGGTTCGCAGCCGCCTACCGCACCTACCAAACCCTCAGCCTCCGCCGGCCGCTACGCGCCTCCTGACGGCCGCGCGCGCCTTCGCCGGGGCAGCCGCAGGCTCGGCGGCGTGGGCCTGGCGCTCAAGCGCGCGGTAGACGGTCGAGCGTGCGACGCCGAACAGCTGGGCGAGCTCGCTGCTGGTGTGCTCGCCGGCCTCGTGCAGACCCGCGGGCACCGCCTCCTGCTGGGGGGTGAGCTTGGGCTGCTTGCCCCGCAGCCTGCCCTTGGCGCGGGCGACCTTCATCCCCTCGCGAGTGCGCATCCTGATCAGGTCAGCCTCGAACTCGGCGATCATCGCCAGCACGTTGAACAAAAGCCGCCCGACCGGGTCGCTCGGGTCATGAAACCGCGCGGCCGATGCTCAGGCTCACCTCCCGGCTGGTCAGCTCCTCGACTTGCGCTGTCAGAAGATTGATTTACCCGAACGCGAATTGATGCGACAACCGCAGGAGCGAGCGACGTGAGCCACAGCCTTGTACCCACTCGTAGTCCTGGCTGGATTCCCAACGATGCCCGCCGTGCTTGCAAGTGCAGCCACGGCCGCGGCCGCGCGGTGCTCGCGTGCCTTGTTGTGGTCATGGCTCTGCTGGCCTGCACCGGTGGCGCCGCAGCAACCGTCCAGGGGCGCTTTCCGGCTACTGGCGCTGGGGTCGCGAGCGCGTCGTCGGCACCTCAGAAGGTGTATTTCGACCTGGGCCTGCTCGGGGGGCTCGGGGGGTTCGCAATCGAGCCGAAGGTAGTGCTCTACAGCGCCGACGGATCGCACGCTCTCGAAAATCGCCGCTGGAGCGGCTGGGGCTCCGCGAGCGCGCACGGGTCGGGCCTCGACAGCGTCAACAACTGCACGCCGCAGTGCGCCGATGGCCACTGGCAGTCGCGGCCCGTGATGATCACGCTCTCGGGTTTCGGCAAAGTCGACGGTCACCTGGTGTACTGGTGTACCGCTGCTACCGGATCGTCGCCAGCGGGCGGCTCGACGGGATCCTGCTCAGCGGGAGCGGCTGCCTCACTGGCACGGAGCCCGTGTCGGGGCCGACGGGGCCGACGAGCGCGGGCGCGACGTTGAGCTGCTCGTCTGGTACATGGACCGTTCAGCCGATGACGGTCGTCTATCGGTGGGTTCGCGAGGGGACGCCGATCCCGGGCGCGGCGAGCCGCCTGTACCGGGTGCGGGAGGTAGATGAGGGGACGACACTGGTGTGTGATGTGACGGCGTACTCCGGCAGCAGTGGGGGTGCTTGTTGGCTCGTTCATGTCAGCGGGCCGCTGGTCTATAGCGGTCACGCGTTCTCGATTGACTATCCCGCCGGCTGGAAGCTCGAGAACCGGGAAAAGCGGCAGAGCTGGGGAGGGACGGACACGACAATCGTGTTCCCCGGTCATCCGAACGCGCTTATTCGCATCGACGTGCGCCCTGTCGGTGGCCCGAATACGCCCGCCGCCGCCGCCCAGCCCGTGATCAAGTCGACGTCTCAGGAGCCCGGATACCGACAGCTCGAGCTGAGCTCCGGCACGCTCGACGGCTACCCGGCCATCCGCTGGCAGTTCCTCGTGACCGAGTCCGGAGCCGTGATGCGCGAGGAGGACGACTTCATCGTCGACCCGAAGAACGGCGCGAACGTCGCGGTCCTGACCGAGGCGCCCGTCGACGAGTACCCGTCGCTCGCCGCCGAATTCGCAGCCGTCAGGCGATCCCTGACGATCAAGTAGCGGCTCGTCGTCTTGGCACACGAACGAACCAAGCATGTTTCGACGCCACAAGGAGGCAGTCGTGCGAGCTACCGTCAGAAACTGTACCCGAGCCGCCGTTGCCGTCTTGGGCATGGGCTGCGTGCTCGGGATCGGGACCGCGAGCGCACTGGCTGCCGGCTGGACGATCCAGCCGAGCGCCGGTCCAGGCGACGAAGCTTCGGCGGTTCTGGTCGAGCGCTGGAACGGGACGACCTGGGCGATCCAGCCAACCCCCAAGTCGGCCGGGGGCCTGAACGGCGTGTCATGCGCGTCGCCGAGATTCTGCGTAGCAGTCGGCGGGACTGGCTACCGTTCGTCGGCCCTGGTGGAGCGGTGGAACGGCAGCCGATGGACGATCCAGCCGACGCCCAAGTACCATGGGCGCCCGGCCGAATCGCTTTACCTCTTGGCCGTCTCCTGCGTTTCGGCGAACGCGTGCACTGCTGTCGGTGGCGGTGTCGAGCATGTGCTCGCCGACGCCGGGACCGCGCCACTGGCAGAGCGTTGGAACGGACGGCGCTGGTCGATCCAGCCGACTCCCACCCGGAAGCGTTGGGTCGGGTTCGTGGATCCGTTGACGGGAGTGTCATGCGCCACGGCCAAGTCGTGCACTGCCGTCGGCAGCACCACCGACGCCAACGGGCCCGGTGGGACCGGATCGGTGTTGATCGAACGCTGGAACGGCGCGCGCTGGACGCTCGAGCCCGGCCGCAACGAGCCAGCGCCAGGCAGCTTGACCAGCCAGAGCACGCTGAGCAGCGTGTCGTGCGTCTCGCCGATGGAGTGCACCGCCACCGGCGGCTGGGAGACCATCGGGCACACGCCGGCCGGAAACGCGCAGGGAACGCTGGCAGAGTCCTGGGACGGGACGCGCTGGGCGATCCAACCGACCTCGCCTCAGGGCACGGGCATGCCAAACCTCAACGGCGTCTCCTGCTCTGCCGCATCTACCATGTGCACCGCAGTCGGAAGTCAACCCAAGGACCAAAGCAGCCTGCCGCTTGTGGAGCAATCGGGTGCCCCGCCGTCTGCCGTGGCCTGACCCGAGCATGCTGCGCGCTGCGCCGGCGCAAACCGGGGGAGCTGACGCGCTCCTCAGGCCGCGTCCGTCAGCTCGTCGACCGCGTGAAGGTTGAGCAACCGGTCAGTCCGTCGAAGTGGGCTGGCTTACAAGCGTAGAGCGGGAGCCCGGCACTGACGCAGTCGCGGCGATCAACGGTTGTGGCTGGACAGTTCGCGGACAGAGGAGGCGTCGATGCGGCGGGACCGCACCCGACTGTCATTCGACCGTCGCCTACGGGAATCGGCTCGGGCGAGCGAGACGACCGGGGAAGGGATCGACGGGGGGAGGATGCGTCGGTGCTGAGAACGCGCCGGGGCGGGATCGCACTCCGACTGTCATTCGACTGTCGCCCTACACCAGCTGTGGGCGCGCGCTTTGATGACAGTGGCCTGCGGGGCGAGATGGCAGCAGGTGCGCGTCTCGTGACAGCGCTCGGGCCAGCGCGTCGGGAGTCGGGTCGGGCGAGCGAGACGAGCAGCGGACGGTGGGTCGAGGGGGAGGGGGTGTCGATGCTGAGGCCGGTGCGCGCCGGGCGGGACCTGACGCGGGACTCTCATTCGACCGTCGCCCTACAGCCGCTGTGGGTGCGCGCTTCGATGACAGTGATCTGCGCGCCCGGATGACAGTAGGTGCGCGGTGTTTGTCAGTGCTCGAAGCACGTTCTGCCGGCTCGGACCGGCGCTCGCCTGCGTGTTGGTGAACTGCCGGGGGGCTGGGGGGCTGGGCTCTCAGCCCGTTGCCACGCTCGCGGCGCGCGCTACCGTTCGGGTTCTCATGACCGCGAAGGAGAAGCTCCGCGCGGCTGTCGAGGAACTCTCGGAGTCCGAGGCCGCCGACACGCTCGACTACATCGCCAGCCGTCGCCACAGCGCCACCGACGCGCTCGGCGAGCTGCTTGAGAACGCGCCCTGGGACGACGAGCCGACCACCCCCGAGGAACAAGCAGGGGTGCGTGAGGCGCGCGAGCAGATCGCTCGCGGCGAGATCATCTCCGCCGAAGCGATCCGCCGCGAGCTCGCTTGAGCGATAGCAGCGGCTGGGTTTTCACGCCCCGCGCCAAGCGCGACCTCCGCCGCCTCGACCAACCGGTCCAGCGCCGCGTCATCGACGCGCTGGACCGACTCGTCGGCGACCCGCCAGCCGGCGACGTGGTCAAGCTCACAGGCCCCGACGACGAATGGCGTCTGCGCGTCGGTGACTCGCGCGTACGCTTCCAACGCGACGCCGACGGGCTCATCTACGTCCTGCGCGTCCTGCCCCGCGGCCGCGCCTACCGCGACTGAAAACGAAACGACGAACCTGTAACCACAAACGGGTCACGGCGTGGTCGTCGTCGACGCCGACCGAGGGGCCTCGACCGCGACTGTCTATCAACCGTCGCCCTACAGCCGTTGTGGCTGGACAGTTCCGTGACAGTGGTTTGGTCAGCTGGATGAGAGCGGCTGGTCACGGGGTGACAGCGCTCGGACTGGCGTCTGGATCGGCTCGGGCGAGCGAGACGAGCACGGGACGGGGATCGAGGGGGGGAGGAGGCGTCGGTCCTGGCGGGACCGCACCCCGACTGTGAT
>JBEKRJ010000460.1:0-4755 GCA_049518835.1 Solirubrobacteraceae bacterium | reverse complement strand
CAAGGCCTGTGCCGTCGGCAGGGAGAAGGCGGCCAGCGTCGTTCCCGCCAGGTTGTCGTCGTGCCGAAGGTCACGATGCCCGAGATCGTGAACGTCTGCGGCGGCCCGGATAGGAGCACGCGCACCCGGTCGCCGACCTTGAAGCCGTACTTCGTCGCCGTCGCCTGATCGATCAGCACCTGACCGGCGCTGATGGGGGCCGTGCCCCTTGGGGGAGTCAAGCTCTCCCACCACCGCGCCGTCGGCGAGGAACACCACGCGGTCCGCGTACGCCGCCGCTAGCGGATCGTGGGTGACCATCACGATCGACTGGCCATGCTCGCTCACCGACCGACGGAGGAACTCGAGGACGTCGGCCGACGCGCTCGAATCGAGAGTCTGTCGGGATGCTCGACCGCCGTGGCGTCCGGGAGCGCGTTGCCAACTCGCAGCTCGACGCCGACGTCGGTGTAGTTGAGCGCGATCGTCGGCGGGTTGCCGTCGGCGTGCTTGGCGGCGTTGGTCACCGCCTCTTGGCGACGCGTAGCAGCGCCAGGCCGGCGGCCGGGCTGAGCGCGTACGGCTCGCCGCTGACAGTCAACGCGCCGGGACGGTCATCGGGGAGCGCTGCCAGCGCATCTGGCAGCGGCGGCGTGTCGGCTCGCAGCGCTCTGACGGCGCGGCGGGTCTCGGCGAGCAGCGCCTCGGCCTGCTCGGTCTGGGTTCGGTAGGCGCGCCGGTAGCGTCCGACCAGGGTGAGCCCTGCGAGCAGCGCCGGAGAACCGAGGACCGTTCCGAGATCCGGTTGAGGACGATCGCGGGTGTTGTCGCCTCTGGGCCTGTCAGGCACGCGTCGTACGGTTGACCTGCGGTCTCGACGCCTTCAGGCGGAGGCATGTCGCGCTCAGCCTCAGCTCTGCTCGGCCGCACGCGCCGGTTCGGCTGGGTCGATGGTGGCTGCCCAGCTGCCGAGGAGCTTCAGCGCATCCTCGGAGCGGGAGCCGGGCTCGGCGACGTAGGTGAAGAGCGTCAGGCCGGGGTCCGCGGCGAGGTCCAACCGGTTGAAGCTCAGGCTGAGCTCGCCAACGACGGGATGGTTGAAGTGCTTGATGCCGGTGTCGTGGAAGCGGACGTTGTGGGTGGCCCAGCGGGTGCGGAACGCATTGCTCTGGGTTGCGAGCTCGCCGACGAGGTCTGAGAGCTCGCGGTCGCACGGGTCACGACCCGCGGCCGAGCGCAGGATCGCGACGGTCTCGGTCGCGACGCGGTCCCAATCGGGGTAGGACGCCTGGGCGCGCGGATCGAGGAACACGAAGCGGGCGGTGTTGACGGGCCGTGCGGGCGCGTCGTACAGCTCGGAATACAACGCGTGTCCGAGTTGGTTGTCGGCCAGGATGTCGAGGCGGTCGTTGCTCACGAACGCGGCGGCGCCGGTGATCGCGTCGAGGGTCCACTGGACCTCGGGCCGGACGCGCTGCTTGGCCTGACGGCGACGACGCCGCGCCGGGGTTGGATGTGCGGCGCGAGCGAGGTCGAGGAGGTGGGCGCGTTCGGCATTGTCGAGTTGGAGCGCGCCGGCAAGCGCGGCGAGCACGCTTTCGGAGACGCCGTTGATGTCGCCGCGCTCGATCCGCACGATCCGGCGAGCACTCGAGCTGGGCGTCACCCACATCGACACCGCCGAGATCTACGGCCCGTACGTCAACGAGGAGCTCGTCGGCCGCGCCCTGATGGGGCGCCGCGACCAGGTCGCGCTGGCAACGAAGTTCGGCCTGGTCTCGCACTCCGGCGATGGTCCCGGTGTGCTCGACTCAAGCCCGGCGAACATCCGAACCGCGGTTGAGGGCTCACTCAGGCGGCTGGGGACCGACCGCATCGACCTCTACTACCAGCACCGCGTCGATCCGAACACTCCGATCGAGGACACCGTCGGAGCGCTGGCCGAGCTGGTGGCCGAGGGGAAGGTCCTCCACATCGGACTCTCAGAGGCCGGGACCGACACGATCCGCCGCGCGCACGCCGTGCACCCGATCGCCGCGCTACAGACCGAGTACTCGCTGTGGACCCGCGATCCAGAGGCCGAGCTGCTGCCGCTGCTGCGCGAGCTGGGGATCGGGTTCGTGCCCTACTCCCCGCTCGGGCACGGCTTCCTCACCGGAAAGATCCGCTCCCCCGAGGAGCTCGCTGACGATGACTGGCGCAAGACCAACCCGCGCTTCACCGAGGGCAACTTCGAGAAGAACCTCCGCATCGTCGATGAGGTCACGGCGGTCGCCTCCGAACTCGATGCCACCTCGGCACAGGTCGCGCTGGCGTGGCTGCTCGCGCAAGGCGACGACATCGCCCCGATCCCCGGCACCAAGCGCGCGTCCCGCGTCGAGGAGAACACGGCAGCCGACGGGATCGAGCTGAGCGCGGAGCAAATCCAACGGCTCAACGACCTCACCCCGGCGACCGGCGACCGCCACGACGAGGCCAACATGGCCGCCATCGACCGCTGACCACGTGACGGGCCGTGGCAAGGACCGCGACGCGCGCGAAGCAGTACTCAGCGTCCATGCACCCGCTCGCCTGCTCGTCGCCAGAAGCGGGAGCCGGGGGACCCGGTCTCGCAAATCGCCAGAGCAGCGGCCGTCTGATCTCCGGGATCGTCGACCCGTCAATCACGGGCTGGTCGGAGGGCTCGAGCGCGAGCAGGAGCTGCGGGTGCTGGCTGAGGGTCTCGGCGGGCCGGACGCGCTGCCGGTCGCGCGACTGCGGACGCTGATGGTCGACGTCGAGCGCCAGCGTGCCGCGGACGTCGCGAAGATGGGCGCCTCGCGACGGCTGGCAACACTGATCGCGTTTGCTCACAGCCTCCGAGCGTCGGTGCGGAAGTACCTGCCGGCGCTGCTGGACACGATCGCGTTGCGCCACACCACCGCCAGCCAACTGAGCCGAGCGCTGCGCAGCCACACCCGCCACCTCGCCTCGCTCGCCAAAGCACTCCAGCAAGTCGGTCGGGCCGCGAAGACTGTCCACCTCTTCGACTACTGCAACGACCAGCAGTTCCGCCGCCGGATCCTCACCCAGCTCGACCCCTAACGGGGCCGCGGCGACCGCGTCCCGCCGGCAAGATCGCCATCGGCCGGCCGGTGGCCATCCACCGACCGGCCGGGCAACATGGGGGCTAGGGAGAGTTCGTGCGAAAAGCGCGATCGGCGGGCGTAACCGGCCAATCATCAGACGGCCCGGGCGTCGGCCGCTACATCTCGAGGCCGCCGTTGACGCCCCAGACCTGACCGGTGATGTACGAAGAGGCGTCGGCGCACAGGAAGTGCACGACCCGCGCGACCTCATCGGGGCGCCCGAGCCGATCGACAGGGATTTGCGAGCACAGGCGGTCGAGCACCTTCTGCGGGATCGAGTCGAGCATCTCGGTCTCGATGTAGCCCGGTGCGACGGCGTTGACGGTCAAGCCGATCCCGTCGGCGTGCAGCTTGCCCGCCCGCTTGAGGTTGAACGCCGCCTCGCGAGCGAGCGTCGTCGTGAGGCCGAACATGCCCGACTTCGAAGCGGCGTAGTTGGTCTGGCCGATGTTGCCGGTCTGGCCGACGACCGAGGAGATGTTGATGATCCGCCCCGAGCCGCGCTCGAGCATGTGGCCAAGTGCCGCCTGCGACATGAAGAACGCGCCCGAGAGGTTGACCGCCAGCACCTTGTACCAGTCCTCCTGCGCCATCTTCAGGACCGGCTTGTCGACCGTGATCCCGGCGTTGTTGACGAGGATGTCCAGCCGTCCGTGCGCCTCGATCACGTCGTGCACGGTGCGCGCGCAGTCATCGGCGGAGCCGACGTTGCCTTGGTGGATCGTGGCCGTGATTCCGAGCTGCTCGAGCTCGTGCTTGAACCCCTCGGCGCGGTCCTTGTCGCGGCCGTATCCTGCGGCAACGCCTGCGCCCTGGTTGGCGAGGCTGCGGCAGATCGCCGCGCCGATGCCGCGTGTGCCGCCGGTAACGAATGCCACGCGGTCCTTGAGCTTGTCGCCGCCGCTGACCCTGATCTGATCACTTAGCTCCGTGGTTGCCACTACTCGTTCCTTCCCTCGTTGTTTGCGATCGCTGCTCGAGCCATTGCGCGATGTCGGGCCAGATCTCGGCCTTCGCCTTCGATCCCGCCATCAGACCGATGTGCCCACCCGGTCGGTCGATGCAAGTGATGTCATCGCTGGAGACCAGGTCCAGCAGCGGCTTGGTTCCCTGCGGCGGGGCGATGTGGTCGGCTCCGGCGGTGACCACGAGCAGGCTCTGATCGATCCGCCCGAGATCCACCCGTCGCCGGCGCAGCCGCATGCGCCCCTGCACAAGCCGGTTCTCCTTGTACATCCAGGTGATCCAGTCGCGATACGCGGCCGCGGGGAACGGCGGGTTGTCCGCCACCCAGCGCGCCATCGCCTGGTAGGCGTCGCGCCTTGCCTCGCCGGCCAGGACCCCGTCCCACAGTCGCCGGTACGTGGTCCAGTAGTTCGTCACCGGCTTCATCAGCTTGTTGGCCCAATCGACCGCCTGGCCGGGGATCGCCTTGTATCCCTCCGCCACGTAGTCGACGTCGAACGAGTCTCGCCCGACCCACGTCTGATACAGCGAGCCGCTGGTGTCGACCGGGGTCGTCAGCAGCGCCATGTTGCGCACGGGGTTGTCCGCAAACCAGCCCCCGTACATCAGGCACAGCGCGCCGCCGATGCACCAACCCAGCAGCGTCAGCTCGTCCTGCGCGGACTCGCGCAGCACCTCGCGG
>JBEKRJ010000459.1:0-4757 GCA_049518835.1 Solirubrobacteraceae bacterium | reverse complement strand
GGTCGCCGTGCAGCAGAAAGTCGATCTCCGGCGGGGCGCACGACGCGCCGCAGCTGAGCGCGACGAAGCCGGCCCGCGAGGCGCCGCGGACGGAGACGGGAGTACCGAACACCTTCCCGGACTTCGTGGCGCTGAAGTCGGCAACGAAGCACACGGTCGCGTCGCCGCAATGAGCGACCGCCCCGATGCTGAGATCGTAACGAGCGCCGGACGTGCCGGCGCTCGGATACAGGTGCAGACCGTGCACGTCGAGCGGCATCGAGCCTGCAAGCAGCACCGGCGGCGCGTTGCGATCGCGGTGAACGGTCCGGATCTGGGCTGCCAGCAGCGTCGGCAGCGACGTCTGACCGTTGGCCGCCACCGACGCCAGCAGGCTGATCAGGATCGCGGCGAGGAGAATCACGCGGCGCACGGCGACAACCCTACACTCGCGACCCGGACGCGTCGCTCGCCGCGGGAGGCGGCGAGCAGCGCCGCCCGCGATGTCAGGCGAAGTAGTGGCCCGTCTGCACGTCCTCGACCCAGCCCGGATGGATCGGCTCCCACCCCAGCAGCCGGCGGGTCTTGTCGTTGGAGGTCGGGTTGTCCAGGCCGGCGAAGGCGGCGAGGAAGCCGAGGTACTGCGGAGCCTCCTCGTCGCTGATGCTCTTGGTCTCGATCCCGAGCTTGCCGGCGATCGTCTCGGCGATCACCGAGCGCGGGATGCCCGTGTCGCCCACGCCGTGCAGCGTCGAGCCGGCCGGGGCCTTCTCCAGTGCCAGGCGGTAGAGCACGCCGACGTCGTAGGTGTTGGCGGCCGGCCAGACGTTGGAGCCGTCGCCGGTATAGGCCGCGGCGCCGCTCTCCCGGGCGAAGCCGATCAGGGCGTGCGTGAAGCCGTGGTGGTCGAGATCGCTGTGCACCATCGGCGCGAGCCGAACGACGGAGGAGCGCACGCCCTGCTGGCCGAGAGCGACCGTGTAGTTCGCCGCGTCGGTCCGGGGGCCACCCTCGAGCTGGTCGTCCTCGGTGCCGGGGCGGCCGGTGATCCCAGCCATCGCGAGCATCAGGGTGCCGCCGGTTGACACGAACGGCTTGTCCGTGCCGACTAGGACCTCGCCGATCGCCTTGTGGGCGGCCATGTCGGAGTCGACCGCGCCCATGAAGTCGCCGGTACGCATCGCCTCGTGCTTGAAGGCGAGATGGATGACGCCGTCGGCCTCAGCGGCACCGGCCGCCAAACCGTCGAGGTCGTCAAGGTCCCCGCGGCGGACGTCGGCGCCCATGTCGGCAACGGCCCGGGCCGAAGCGTCGGACCGGGCAAGGCCGACGACGTGGTGGCTGTTCTTGAGAAGCTCGGGGATGACGGCGGCGGCGATATGGCCTGAGGCGCCGGTTACGAATACGCGCATCGGAATCTCCAATCGTGGGTATGACACCTGGTGTCATCACCATAGCACCTACACGGCACCTGGTGTCATCAACTACGCTCAAAGCCGATGTCACGATGGAAACCGGACGCACAGGGCCGGCTGATGAGCGCCGCGATCGAACTGTTCGACGAACAGGGATATGAGGCGACGACCGTCGCCGAGATCGCCGAGCGCGCCGGGCTGACCAAGCGCACCTTCTTCCGCTACTTCTCGGACAAGCGAGAGGTGCTGTTCAGCGGCAGCCAGGAGCTCCAACGCATCTGGCTGGATGGGGTTGCCGCCGCACCGGCGGAGGCGAGTCCGCTCGCGGTCGTGGCAGCCGGATTCGATCCGGTCGCCGAGATGTTCACCGAGCGGCACCCTTTCGCCCGGATCCGCGCTCAGATCATCGAGGACAACCCGGAGCTACAGGAGCGTGAACTGATCAAGCTGCAGGGCCTCGCCGGCGCGATCAAGGGCGCGCTGGTGAAGCGAGGCATCTCTATGAACGCGGCCATCCTCGCCGCCCAGGCGGGCGTGACTGTCTTTCACGTAGCATTCGCTCACTGGGTGCGGCAGAACGACCCCACCGCGTTCCGGCGGCTGATGGACGAGTCGCTGGAGGATCTGCGGTCAGTGATCGCTGCCGACGACAGAGAAGAGCGCAGCGGCCTGTGGCGGCAACCTACTCCGAACGCGTCCCCATAACCTGGCGTGAGCTCGGACCGGTGGGGATCGCGAGGCTCGCGGTCGCGTGCTCACGCGAGGGCCGGGCGTCGTCGAGGCGGCCGAGACGCCGAAAGTGTCCGCGATCACGACGATGAGTTCTTTCTGGTTCTCGGCGGCGAGGGATCATGCACACAAGACCAGTGCTCCGTCGCGCACGGTAGTCGTGATGGTTGAGCCAGCGGGCGTAGTGCCCACCGGCGACTCACGGGCTGCGACGCGGAGCCCGACAGAAGCGATCACACCGCCTAGGCCGAAGCCCTGAAGCAAGCAGAGAATCCCGGCGACGATCACCAACCATCCAAGCTGGGCGGCATCATGTTCGTCGTCGCGCTGGCGGCGCAATCCAATCCGTCGTCGCCACCGGAGCTGGCCTCAGTCAGGATGACTAGCGCAGGCCCGGGGCCGCCACACGGGTGCCAGTGGCTGGCTCGCGCGCGACAGCCCGCGATCGGCGCTTCCAGCTCGTCGGTGGTCGTGTGGAGAAGTTTGTGGCAGCGTCGTGCTCAACCGGCTCGCCGCCATGGCCTGACCGCGGACATCCGCGGTCGCCGATTAGCTCCAGCAGGCGGCCCCAGCGTGAGGCCCTACGGGCGAGCACGGGGAGCTTCTCACGTCGCGAGCTCGACCTCGTCGAGGCCCTGCTGAGGGGACGCGTCTCCGGTTCGTCACCATATGTTCAGCGCAACCACGAACCATGACGAAGAGGAGCAGAGATATGGCTGCAATCGAGAAGGCGATTCTGGCGGGCGGGTGCTTCTGGGGCATCCAGGATTTGATCCGCAAGCTCGATGGCGTGAGCAGCACGCGCGTTGGCTACAGCGGCGGCGATACGCCCAACGCGACGTACCGCAACCACGGCTCGCATGCGGAGGCGATCGAGATCCTGTTCGACCCAGATCGCATCTCCTATCGGGACCTGCTCGAGTTCTTCTTTCAGATTCACGACCCGACGACGAAGAACCGCCAAGGCAACGACGTGGGGGCGAGCTATCGCTCGGCGATCTACTACGTCAACGACGAGCAGCGCCATATCGCACAGGACACGATCGCCGATGTCGACGCCTCCGGCCTCTGGCCGGGCGAGGTCGTTACCGAACTGGCGCCCGCCGGACCGTTCTGGGAGGCGGAGCCCGAGCACCAGGACTACCTCGAGCGCTACCCCGACGGCTACAGCTGCCACTTCGTCCGTCCGGGCTGGAAACTACCGCGACGCGCGCAAACAGCCGCGCATTGAGTTGACGCGCCGCAGGCGAGCGCTGTGACGCGCTTCTCATCGGCACCGGACACCCACGGTCAGCAGACGGCCCTCACAACGCAAGGTCGGGCGGTGGCTGGGGCTTCATGAACGATGAAAGGGCGGTTGGCCCGGCGCGTTGAGCGTCTACAAGTCGGCTCCGAACGCTATTCGTCGTGGCCACCGCCGACGTGCCCACAACTGCTGGGCACCTTAGCGGAGCACACGGTCTCACTGCGCGCCCGACCCAACGAGCGCCTGTTTAGGGTGCGATTGCCTCCGGCGAGGCGACCGCTTATGCAATCGCCAATGGGAAGGGGAAGGCCGAGTGGCGCGCTGACGTCGCGATCGTGGCGTTTGATGGCCTAGTCAGTAGCCGGCAATGTCAGTCTGGGCGATCACACGTTCGGGGTGAAGGCGGACGAGCAGCTCACCCGGAACACCGTTGCGGTGCCCGAACCCTTCCGCTCGCTCGGCGCCCGCAGCGGTCGCGACGCGGGCGCAGCCGCTCAGTTGATGGCCGCCTGCCCGCATGTCACATCACCTACCCCGAGTCCCGCGGTAGGTGATGTGGCCGTGTGCCCATCACCGGGCCCGCACGATTGCCGGCTACGGCGGACGCGCGACGCAACCTCTACGAGCATGTCCTCAGACACGCGTTCATTGCGTCCCCCCGGCCACGGCGTTCCGCTTCGGCGGGCGCGGCCCTCGCGCTCGGCCTCGCGTCCCGCAGACTGTTGTCGGTTGAGCATGTGGCGATGATTACGAGACAGACCGCACCGCCTCCGGCGCCCACGCAGCTCCCGCGCGGCATGGCGTCTCACTCCTCGTACTCAACTCAACTCAGCGTCTAGCCGGAAGTTTTTGGTGGTGGGACGCGATTTAGCCCGGAATCGCGGGGTTTTTGCGATTCCGGGCCGGGTGGCGTCTGTCTACTTCGGCGTCACGGCGAGCAGCCGCAAGGCGCTGGCTTGCAGCTCGGTCGCGGTCGTCAGCCGCCCGAACGTGTGCTCGCCGGCGCCGATCCGCACGTCGTTGCGGCACAGCGTGCCGAGGTCTGAGAGCAGGTCCTGGAGGCTGTGCGCGACCTGGCCGTCGGCGGTGCGGGCGCTTGAGGCCTTCGCGGCTGCTTGTGGGGAGCGTTTCGCGGGCGCGACCGGGTCAGCCGCCGATAGTGGCGTGTCGTCGGTGAACAGCAGTGGTGCGAGGCGACGCTCGAGCTCGAACTGAACGTAGCTGGCGAGCATGCAGATGAATGCGTGCGCGCGGACGCGCTCCTCGAGGCGGTGATAGATCGGGCGGATCTCAAGCGGCGTTTTCATTGTCCGAAACGTGCGCTCGTTGACTTTCAGTTGCTTGTAGGCGCGCACGACCGCACGCGCGCCGATCCGCTCTCTGGGTTC
>JBEKRJ010000458.1:0-4761 GCA_049518835.1 Solirubrobacteraceae bacterium | reverse complement strand
GGGCGGCGAGCCCCGACCCATCGTGGCAGCTGAGCTTCGCAGCCTCACCGGACGAGCTCTCGGCGGAATGTCTCGGCGGATCGGATGGGTCTCGGGCGAACCACTCGCCGACCCCGACTAGTTAGTTACTATTACCGTGCGATCACCCGCAACCTACTGCACGTCGGCGGCACAATCCACTACAACCGCAAGACGATCACCGTCACCCTCGACCAGCCCCACCCGCCGCGCGTCGCCAAAGCTCTCGGCATGCTGCTCGACCAGCTCAACGCCGACCCGCCCCACCCGCCCGCAGACCGCCGGCCGATCATCTACCGGCTCAAAGATTAACCTCCGACGCCAAGCCTACTTCCGGAGGTCTGAAGAGTCTGAAGCTGACGTCGCCGCCGGAGGTGACGGGATCGGGGAAGTTTGGCACCCCTGCGAGCGCATGCACGACGCGAACCTGATCCCGGCTGCGGCTAGCTCCGAGGCGCGATTGCTAGAGCTGCTCGGCATGCTCGAGGAGCCACAGCCGGCGATCACCAGCACGCCGGATACGACGGGGACCGCGATAGGTGTGCGATCGCAAGCCAGGTGGAACACCACAGACATTCCGGTTTGTCTCCCGCGGCGCTGGCGCCAAGCGCGGATAAGGCACCTGATCGGCGGGAATACAAGGATCTCCATCGCGGTTTCCTCTTCGATCGACAACCAGCACTTTTCCGTTGGGCCGCCCGGTACCGCTTGCGCGTGGCAGATGATTGTGCGAAGCCTGCAGGCGAGATCGACGTCCCGAAGGTGTGGTCGAGTGGACGCGGCGGTGATACGAGACCTCGACGCTGAGCCGGTCGACTCGCACCTGCACCTAATCCTAATACGGGCTCATCAAGGCAGGGCGCCGGCTCGACCGCCACCATCCCGACCGGGCGGACCCGTGCTCGTGGGATCGCGAGCTCGCGGCGGCGTGGGTCGCGGCGGCGCACCGCATCCGCGTCGGCGACTTCTCCAAGTCGCAAAACAGCAACTTACATGCGGGCGCTACGGCGGGCCGATAGCCCGCGCCCGAGGGCGCAGAGGATCTGGTCGCTGCGGACGTTCTTCAGCGACGTCCAGGAGTGCGAATGGATCGAGGGGCGGTTCGTCGCGCAGACGCGCGCTCGCACTGCCACGCGCGATCAAGGCGGCGGACCGACGAGCTACTCCGGCTGCGCCTCGGCGGGATCCGCTGTCAGCACAACACCGGCAGCGACGGCGACGCTCGACCGGTGTGTCTGCTCGACGTGCCGACCAACAAGACCGGCACCGCGTTCACCAAGCCGGTCGACCGGACGGTCGGCGAGGCGATCGAGGCTCTGCTCGCCTGTCGCGGCGCGCAGCTGGGCGGCAAGCACCTCAACCGCGTCCTGATCCCGCTGTTGTGCAGCAAGGCCGGCGTACCGCGCGAGGACCTCCTCGGTCAGATCACTGGGCCACCGCGCGCGAGCGACGATCGCCAGCCAGCTCTACAACACCAAGGACCCGATGTCGCAGGTCGAGCTGCAAGCATCGCTCGGGCACTCATCGCCGCACTCACCCAACACAGCGCGCCGATCACGCCGGTCACCCTCACCCGCCACCGACATTAGCCGAACATTTCTAGATACAAATTTCATGCTATTGTACGTCGTGTATCGGCCGCTTGTCACGAGAACGGTGTGCCGATGGTTTCGACGCACCAGAGGAGGGATTGCAGCATGGCAACCATCTCTGCGCGATCAGCTCACCAGTACGCTGAGCTTGACAGCGCGCGACGGCGCGCAACGACTCTCGACACGCTAACCGCGATGAGCAACCTCGCCCTCGCGCTTCGGGAGCAGGGAGAGCTCGCCGGCGCGTGCGAGCTGGGACAGCAGGTCGTGAAGGTCCGCCGGCGGGTGCTCGGCGAGGAGCACCCCAACACACTAAGCGCGATGAGCAACCTCGCCCAAACGTTGTCGGCTCAGGGGGAGCTGAGCGGTACGCGCGAGCTAGAAGAGCAGGTCGTGAAAGTCCGCCGGCGGATGCTGGGCGAGGAGCACCCCGAGACGCTGCGCGCGATGGGCGACCTCGCCGGAACGCTCTCGGCTCAAGGGCAGCTGGGCGGCGCGCGTGAGCTAAGAGAGCAGGTCGTGAAAGTCCGCCGGCGGGTGCTCGGCAAGGAGCATCCCAACACGCTGCGCGCGATGGGCGACCTCGCCGTCACGCTTCGGGAGCAGGGAGAGCTGCGTGGCGCCCGCGAGCTGGGAGAACAGGTCGTGAAGACCCGCCGGAGGGTGCTTGGCAAGGAGCACCCCCGCACGCTGACCGCGATGAGTAATATCGCACAAACGTTGTCGGCTCAGGGGGAGCTAGGCGGCGCGCGCGAGCTGGGAGAGCAGGTCGTGAAAGTCCGCCGGCGGATGCTGGGCGAGGAGCACCCCGAGACGCTGCGCGCGATGGGCGACCTCGCCGGAACGCTCTCGGCCCAGGGGGAGGACCGGGGCGGCGCGCGCGAGCTACGACAGCAAGTCCTGAATGTCCGCCGCCGCACGCTCGGCGAAGCGCACCCAGACACGCTGACCGCGATGAGCGACCTCGCCGGAACGCTCTCGGCTGAGGGGGAGCTGGGCGGCGCGCGCGAGCTAGGAGAGCACGCCGTGAAGGTCCAACGGCGGGTGCTCGGCGGGGGGCACCCCAACACGCTGACCGCGATGAACGACCTCGCCCGAACGCTCTCGGTTCAGGGGAGGCTTTGGGACGCGCGCGAGCTGGAAGAGGAGGTGGTGCAGGTCCGCCGGCAGATGCTCGGCGAGGAGCACCCCGACACGCTGACGGCGATGGGCGACCTCGCCGAAACGCTCTGGGCGCAACGAGACTGGGGCGCCGCGCGCGAGCTAGGAGAGCAGGTTGTGAAGGTCCGCCGGCGGATGCTCGGTGAGGACCACGCCAACACGGTGACAGCGATGGGAAACCTCGCCGAAACGCTCCGAGCTCAGGGAGACCTCGACGGCGCGCGCGAGCTCCAACAGCAAGTCCTGAATGCCCGCCGGCGGATGCTCGGCGAGGAGCACCCCAACACACAGGCCGCGATCACGAACCTCGCCGAAACGCTCCGAGCTCAGGGAGACCTCGGCAGCGCGCGCGAGCTACAACAGCAAGTCCTGAATGTCCGCCGGCGGATGCTCGGCGAGGAGCACCCCAACACGCTGACCGCGATCAGCAACCTCGCCGCAACGCTGTCGGCTCAAGGGGACCTCGGCAGCGCACGCGAGCTAAGAGAGGAGGTTGTGAAGGTCCGCCGGCGGATGTTCGGCGAGGACCACGCCAACACGGTGACAGCGATGCGCGACCTCGCCGAAACGCTCCGGGCGCAAGGGGACCTGGGCAGCACGCGCAAGCTGCAACAGGAAGTCCTGAATGCCCGCCGCCGGTTGCTCGGCGAGGAGCATCCCAACACGGTGACCTCGATGGGCGACCTCGCGGAAGCGCTCCGGGCTGAGGGAGACCTGGGCGGCGCGCGCGAGCTGCAACAGGAAGTCCTGAATGTCCGCCGCCGGTTGCTCGGCGAGGGGCACCCCAAAACGCTGACGGCGATGAACGACCTCGCCCACACGCTCTGGGCTCAAGGAGACCTGGGCAGCACACGCGAGCTAGAAGCGCAAGTCCTGACGCTCAGCCGCCGAGTGCTCGGGAAGGAGGACCACAATACGATGACCGCGATGAGCAACCTCGCCGAAACGCTCTGGGCCGAGGCAGACCTCGGCGGCGCGCGCGAGCTACAACAGCAAGTCCTGAATGTCCGCCGCCGGGTGCTCGGCGAGGGGCACCCGAACACGCTGACGGCGATGTACAAGCTCATGGCGATCGAAGCGGCGCAACGCAAAGCTGGTTCGGACCGTTGACGTCCCGGACATGTCCGGCAACGCCCGCCACGCCGCGGTGTCAGCGCCCAAACCCGACTCGTTCCGAAGATGACCCGAGCGGCCCGATGGAGGTGTTCGTAAGGGCCGTGGGCTGCTGGCGGCAATCGGTCAGTGGCGACGATGACGTTGGGTTTCGCGCGGATGATGGCGCTTCCCCGTCAGCCCGTCAGGCAGCGATCGCGCGCTCCACCTGGATCACGCCGACGCGGCGGGAGGCCGACAGCCACCCCCGGTGCGGCGCGCGATAGGTGCCAGAAACGGGCGCGACGTCGTGCTAGTCGCGGCCGACCGACACGGTGAGGTATCTGACGTCAGTCAGTCAGTCAGCCGGTCGGTCGTGTGTCGGGTCCCACGCGAGGATCTCCACCGTTTCGTGAGGCGCGGCCTAGCCATGGCTCATGCGCCTATACACCAAGCCGCTGGCGGCGCTGGCCAGGTCGGAGCCCTTCTCGCCGCTGGCCGCAAGGTCGGCTGCCGCGGCACGCAGCGCCGCGTGGGCTGCGTGAGAACCCGACGGCGTCAGATAAGCGTCTAGCGGTTGCGTCGTGGCCGCCTCGAGGTGCGGCCCCTGCCCGGTTGACCGCTCCACGACCAGCGACACGTCGAACTCGACGGCCTGCTCGACCTTTGGAATGCTGATCTGAATGACGATGTTGCCGAACCGCCGCAGCCGGGACAGTACAGCCCGTCTGAGCCGGCATTCGATCATTTCGATCACGCACCGCATGCTGCCGACAGTCGCGGTAGGGACGCCGGTTACCCGGCGCCCCCCGCACAGATCCCAGCATGCGGAACTACCGCACTGGGCTCCTCGCTCAGGTCAGGCGTCGTGCCGCGCACCCCCGCGATCCGGCACACG
>JBEKRJ010000457.1:0-4764 GCA_049518835.1 Solirubrobacteraceae bacterium | reverse complement strand
GGGGTCGTGCGAGGCGTCGGTAAGGCCGATCAGCACGATGATGAACGTCGCCACCAGCAGCAACGTCGCGGTGTCGTTGGGCAACCGCCGGCCGAAGCGCATCACGCCGTCGGGCGCGCGCCGGGCGCCGGCGACGATCACGATCCCGAGCACGAGCAGCGCGTTGACGAGGATCGAGCCGAGGATCGCCGTCTGCGCGACGATCAACTGGTGGGCGCCGAGCGCGAACACGACGACGAAGAACTCCGGCAGGTTCCCAAGCGTCGACTGCAGGAACCCGGTCACGGCCGGGCCGAAGCGCAGGCCCACCTGCTCGGTCGCGAGCGACACGATCCAGGCCTCGCCGGCGAGCGCGATCGTCGCCAGCACGAACGCCAGCACGTGGTCAAAGGCGGCGTACTTCGCGACGCCGGCCAGCGCCGTCGCGAGGGCGGCGCCGGCGAGGGCGATGCGCTCGGTGCGGGTCAGCGTGGCGACGTTGGGGGTGGTGGCGGACGGCGATTGGTCGACGGCTGTGGGCGGGCGCGGCGGTTGGTCACGATCCCACGCGTTCGAACTCGCCGGTCTCGATGTCGCGCTGCACGCTCTCGTCGACCTCGAACTCGCTCGTGTCCGGATCGGAGTCGCGCAGCTCGCGCGCGCGGCGGCTCTTGAACTTCAGGATCTCGAGGATGTAGATCAGGTAGACGCTCGCGGCGAGCGCGGCGAGCCCGATCGCGATCATCAACGCCAGCCACCCGGCGTGGTAGTGGCCGTGGCGGTGGTATGGGACAAAGCGCAGCGCCACCGCTACGCCGGCGAGCATCGTCGTCCAGCCGTACAAGTAGGCGACCGTCTTGCGCTGGCTGAAGCCGATCCTCGCCATTCGATGGTGGAAGTGGTTGGCGTCCGCCGACCACGGCTTGCGCCCGTACTTCAACCGCTTCGCGACCACGAACCCCGTGTCCAGGAACGGCACCGCGAGGATGATCAGCGGCACCACGAGGGCGACCACCGCGCCGGTCTTGATCGAGCCGACGACCGCGATCACCCCCAGCAGGTAGCCGAGCAGGTTCGCGCCGGAGTCGCCCATGAACACCGAAGCCGGGTGGAAGTTGTGAAACAGGAACCCGAGCGACGCGCCCGCGGTCAGCGCCGCCAACACCCCGACGGGATCGACGTGCAGGTCGAACGCAATGATCGAGAACGCGATCCCATCGATCGCGCACAGCCCGGCAGCGAGGCCGTCGACGCCATCGGAGAAGTTCACGACGTTCATCAGCCCGACCAGCCAGATCACCGTCAGCGCGCCGCCGGCGTGTGGAAAGCTCGCCGCCCCGACGAACGGGATCGTGACATCCGTCACGACCGCCCCACCTTCGACGACGACCAGCGCCGCCGCCACCTGCCCGATCAGCTTCGTCAGCGGCGCGAGGTCGACGATGTCGTCGATCGCCCCGACGAGCACGATCAGGCACGCGCCGGCGATCAGCGTCCACGTGTGCACGAGTCCCCCCGACCCAGGCCGGGTCCCGACCGCGTGCGGCAGCCGAATCGTCCCGGGCAGCCAGATCGCCGACGCGACCATCACGCCGGCGAGAATCGCCAGCCCACCGAGCAACGGCGTCGCCCGCTCCGCGAGGCCGCGGTCGCGAGGCATGTCGACCGCATTGACGCGCAGCGCCAGCCGCGCCGCCAGCGGCGTCACCAGCGCCGCGACCGCGGTCGCGGCGAAGAACGCGAAGACGGCATCCCAATAGCGCATCGCTTGGCAAAGGATGCCAGCCGGGGAGGACCGTACGCGGCGCCCGCGCGGCTGCTACACAGCCGCCGGCGCGCCGAGTGAGGCGTACAGCGGGTAGCGCTCGGCGATCGCGGCGGCGCGCTCGGCGAGCTCGGGCTGGCGCTGGGCGAAGTCGCCCAGCGCCAGCGCGTCGGCGATGATCTGGCCGACCTCGACGAAATCGTCGAGCTGCAGCCCGCGAGTCGCCAGCGCCGGCGTCCCGATCCGCAGCCCGGACGACACGGCCGGCGGCCGCGGATCGAACGGAACCGCGTTGCGGTTGACGGTGATGCCGACCTCGGCGAGCCGGTCCTCGGCCTGCTTGCCGTCGAGCTCGGATTCGCGCAGGTCGCACAACAGCAGGTGAACGTCGGTGCCGCCGGTCAGCACGTTGACGGCGCCGCCCGCGCCGACGAGCGTCGAGGCGACGGCCTGAGCTCCCGCGACGGTCCGCTGCTGGCGCTCGCGGAACGCGTCGCCGGCGGCGATTCGCAGCGCCACTGCCTTGGCCGCGATCACGTGCTCGAGCGGGCCTCCCTGCTGTCCGGGGAAGACGGCCGAGTCGATCTTCTTCGCGTACTGCTCCCGGCACAGGATCATGCCGCTGCGCGGGCCGCCGAGCGTCTTGTGGATCGTCGTCGTGACCACGTCGGCGTACGGAATCGGCGAGGGATGCAGGCCGGCGGCGACGAGGCCGGCGAAGTGCGCCATGTCGACGACCAGATACGCGCCGACCAGGTCGGCGACCTGGCGAAAGCGCTCGAAGTCGAGGATCCGCGGATAGGCCGACCAGCCGGCAAGGATCACCTTCGGGCGCCGCTCGGTCGCGAGCCGCTCGACCTCCTCCATGTCGATCAGGCTCGTGTCGCGGTCGACGTGATAGGAGACGATCTCGTACAGCTTGCCCGAGACGTTGATCTTCATCCCGTGCGTGAGGTGGCCGCCGTGGGCGAGCTCGAGGCCCATCATCGTGTCGCCCGGGTCAAGCAGCGCGTGGTAGGCGGCGGCGTTCGCCTGCGCGCCGGCGTGCGGTTGGACGTTCGCGTGCTCGGCGCCGAACAGCGCCTTCGCGCGGTCGATCGCGAGCTGCTCGGCGATGTCGACGAACTCGCAGCCGCCGTAGTAGCGCCGGCCGGGGTAGCCCTCGGCGTACTTGTTGGTGAGCACCGATCCCTGGCACTCGAGCACCGACAGCGGGACGAAGTTCTCGGACGCGATCATCTCGAGCGTCCGCTGCTGGCGGTCGAGCTCCAGCGACAGCACCTCTGCGATCTCGGGATCGACCTCGGCCAGCGGGCGGTTGAAGAAATCGGGGGGAAGGTCAGGGCTCACGTGACGCGACGATATCAACCGCGCGAATCCACTCGGGCCGCTCGGCTGGGCTGGTCCTAACCGGGCGTCAACGGGTGCGCGCGTCGCCGGGATGATCGGGCGCGACGACGTCGCCAAACTGCGACCCGAGCGCCCGCTCGAGCTCCGGCGTGGAGACGGCTCCGGGGCGCACGACGGTCCATCCGCCGTCCTGCTCGTAGCGGCGCAGGTCGACGACCGTCGAGGGGGTGCCCGGCAGCTCGCCGCCGTCGATGACCAGGTCGGCCGCGGCCCTGATCAGCTCGGGGACGTCACCCAGCCGTCGCGGATCCGCTCCCCCGGCGCGGTTGGCACTCGACTGCAGGACCGGTCGTCGCACGCCGGCGAACCGCGCCAGCGCGGGCACGCGCACGCCCAGCGTCGCGCGATCGTCTCCGCAGGCGAGCGCAAATCGGCCCTCCGGGTTGTCGAGCAGCAGCGTCACGGCTCCCGGCAACAGCGCCCGCATCGCCTCGCGCGAGCGCTCGCCAAGCTCCGGCAGCGCCGCGAGCGCGAGCTCGAGGTCGAAGAACATCACCGCGGACGGCTTGCTCAGCGAGCGGCGCTTGAGCAGATACAGGCGCTCGACGGCGAACCGGTCCTGCGGGTCGCACGCGAGCCCGTACACCGTGTCGGCGGGAAACAGCGCCAGGCCGCCGGCCGCCAGGCAGCGCTCGAGCGCACGCGCATCGCCCCCGTCGACCGCTGCACCGTCACTCACCGCCGGCCGACCACCACGCGCTCGTGACCCGCGAGGTCGAGCACCGACTCGACCGCCCCGTAGCCGGCGCCGGCCAGCAGCTCGCGGACCGCCGGCGCCTGTCCGGCGCCGACCTCCAGCGCCACCGTCGGCACGGCGCCGAGCATCGCCACCAGCCGGCGCACGAGGTCGAGCCCGTCGGCGCCGGCAAACAGCGCCGATGGAGGCTCGTAGGAGGCGATCTCGGGCGCGAGCGGGAAGCCGTCCGGCACGTAGGGCAGGTTCGCGAGCACGGCATCGAACGGGCCCTGCACGCCGACCAGCAGGTCGGCTTGCTCGAAGCGCACCTCCGGCAAGCCCAGCCGGCTCGCGTTTGACCCCGCGAGCGCGAGCGCATCGGCATCGATGTCGGTCGCAGTGAGCGACAGGTCAGGGCGCTCGTCGGCGAGCGCGAGCGCGACGGCGCCACTCCCGGTCCCGACGTCGACCACCCTCGCCCCTGGCGCGACGCTCGAGCCGACCTCGACCAGCAGCTCGGTCTCCGGCCGCGGAATCAGCGCGCGCCGGTCGACGGCCAGCGTGATCCGCCGGAACTCCTTGCGGGCGAGGATGTAGGCGACCGGCTCGCGCGCGAGCCGGCGGGCGACGTATGCGTCGAACACAGCACGCGCCGGATCGAGCAGCGGCGTCGAGGCATCGATCAGCAGGCGCTCGCGGCCGACGCCGAGCGCCGCCGCCAGCAACAGCTCCGCGTCGAGCCGCGGGCTCTCACAGCCGGCCTGCGCCAGCACGGCCACCGCCCGGCGGACGGCGTCGACGACCGGCAGGACGCCGGCGAGCGCCTCAGCCAAGCGCGCGCTCCAGGCGCACCGATGCCGGCGCGCACACGCTCACGCGAGACTGGATGCCGGCGCGCAACGCGCTCACGCGAGGCTGGATGCCGAGCGGGCGG
>JBEKRJ010000456.1:0-4765 GCA_049518835.1 Solirubrobacteraceae bacterium | reverse complement strand
CTGTCGAGATCCTGGCCAGCGACGAGCTCGACCTCGACGCCGCGCAGCGCAAGCTCGCCGCTCGGCGCGCGGCGCTCGAGCAGGAGATCGAGCGCGCGCAGCGCAAGCTGGCCAACGACGGCTTCGTCGCAAAGGCGCCGCCCGCGGTCGTGCAGGCCGAGCGCGACAAGCTGGCGCGCCTCGAGGCCGACGTGGAAGCCCTATGACGCCCGAGGAGGCCGAGCGGTACCTGCTGTCCCTGGAGCTGTTCGGGATGCGCTTCGGGCTGGACCGGATGCGGCGGCTGATGACCGCGCTCGGTCATCCGCAGCGGCGGTTTGAATCGATCCACGTCGTCGGCACCAACGGCAAGTCCTCGACCGTCCGGATGATCGCCGCGATCCTGGCGCGCCACGGGTTGCGGATCGGCGCCTATCTGTCGCCGCACCTGGTGTCGTTTGGCGAGCGCATCCGGATCGACGATCGCGACCTGGAGCCGGCCGCGTTCGCGGCCGCGATCACGCGCGCCGCGCGGGCCAAGGAACTGGTGGACCGCTCGCTGGCCGACGACGACCGCGTGACGCAGTTCGAGCTGCTGACCGCGGCCGCCTACTCCGAGCTGGCACTGCGCGAGGTCGAGGTGGGCGTGATCGAGGCGGGTCTCGGCGGCCGCTACGACGCCACCAACGTGATTCCGTCGGCCGTCCAGGTGCTGACCAGCGTCGGGCTCGAGCACACCCGCTGGCTGGGGCCGACGGTCGCCGACATCGCCGCCGAGAAGCTTGACGTCGTCAGGTCCGGGGCGACGCTCGTGCTCGGGGCCGGGCTGCATCCCGATGCCGATGCGGTGGCCGTCGCAGTCGCGCGCGAACGTGGGGCACGGATCCTGCGCCCGGACAGCGAGCCGGGCGTCGCGGTCGGGGCGCTGGGCGCGTTCCAGCGACGCAACTTCGCGCTCGCGCGCGCGGCCGCACAGGCGTACCTGGGAAAGCTCGATCCGGCCGCCGTCGCAGCCGCTGCAGCCGAGGTGAGGGTCCCCGGACGGCTGCAGATCATCGGCTACGAGCCGCTGACGCTAGTCGACGGGGCCCACAACCCGGAGGGCATGGCGGCGCTTGCCGAATCGCTCGGTGAGCCCGCGTTCGCCGGACACGACCGCGTCGTGGCGGTAATTTCGATCCTCGATGACAAAGATGCGGCAGGAATGCTGGCAGCGCTCGTGGAAATATGCGATGCACTTGTCTTCACCAGCAGCCAGAATCCCCGTGCATTGCCTCCTCCCACCCTGCAGTCGCTGGTGCGCCAGCTCGGCGGCCCCGAATCGCTGGTCGTGCGCGACCCGCGAGCGGCGCTGGCACGCGGCCGTGAACTCGCCGGCGCCGGCGGCGTCGTGCTCGCGGCCGGCTCGATCTACCTCGTCGCGGACCTCTTGGCGCCCGCTCGGTCGGGGCGAGCTTCGATGCTGTGAACGCGCGCGACAGGCAACCCGGCGCGCTGACGCTGATCGGCCTGGTCGCGCTGATCGTCGCTGTGGTGATCCTCATTTTCTTCGGGATCGGCTACCTGTTCGGGCGCTTGTTCCTGTGAGCGGCCCGCCAACCACTACACTCGCAAGTTAAAATGTGGCGAGTCTTCGGCATATTCGGGATCCATAACAACGCGTTGAACCTTGCAGCGGAGCTGCTGCTGCTGTTCTTAGTGATTGTCTGGCTCGCGCTGGTGTACTGGACGTGGGCCGACGCGCGGCGCCGGATTGCCGATCCGATGCTGGTCGGGTGCGCGGCGGTGACGTCGCTGTTTCCGTATGTCGGCACGATCGTCTACATGATCATCCGGCCGCCCGAGTACCTCGACGACGTGCGCGAGCGCGAGCTCGAGATGCAAGCGGCCGAGGCGCGTCTGGCCGAGCTTGGCTACCACCTGTGTCCGCACTGCGATCACGAGGTCGAGAAGGACTACCTGCGCTGCCCCCACTGCATGCGCAAGCTCAAAGATCCATGCCACGCGTGCGGCCGGCCGCTGGATCCGCGCTGGAAGATCTGCCCGTACTGCGAGGCTGAGATCGGCGCAGTCGTGTCGCCGCCGCGGCGCACGCGCCGACGTCGCGAGACGACGTCGGAGTATCCGATCGCAGGTCCCGGCGGCACGTCGGGCAGCTGACGCCGTCTCTGAACGCCGCATCCCCGAAACGGAGAACAGCCCCCGATGGAGCGAACGTTGATTCTGGTCAAGCCCGATGCCTTCGCGCGCAACTTGACTGGCGAGATCATCGCCAGATTCGAGCGCAAGGGCCTGGTGCTCGTGGCGCTGGCGCTGATGACGATGACCCGAGAGCTCGCCGCCAGCCACTACGCCGAGCACGAGGGCAAGGGTTTCTACGACGAGCTGGTCGGGTTCATCACGTCGGGCCCGCTGGTCGCGATGGCGCTCGAGGGCGACCACGCCGTCGAAGCTGCCCGCCAGGTGATCGGGGCAACCAACCCACTGCAAGCCAGCCCCGGGTCGATCCGCGGGGACTACGCGATCGAGGTTGCCCAAAACATGGTCCACGGGTCCGATTCCTCGCAGTCGGCAGCCCGCGAAGTGGCGCTGTTCTTCCCCGACCTCGCCTGACGTCGATCGTGGCGCAGGCGTCCAGCGAGTAGGCCTGACCGCGACGCCGGCCCGTGCCGCGGGCGCCGCTGATCCTCGCGTCCGGCTCGCCCCAGCGACGCGCGATCCTGTCGCAGCTGGGGATCGAGTTCTCCGTTCGCGCGGCGGACGTGCACGAGCTGGAGGACGGCCCGCCGCGCGAGGTCGCGGCCGAGAATGCTTACCGCAAGGCGTCGGCGGTGGCCGCGCACGCAGGCCTGGACGCGTTGGTCCTCGGCGTCGACACGGTGGTTGCGATCGGTCCGCGCTTGTACGGCAAGCCGGCGGACGCCGAGCACGCGCGGCGGACGCTGCGCGCGCTCGGCGGGCGCAGCCACGCGGTCTGCAGCGGGCTGTGCCTGATCCGGTCCGGTGCGCCGAAGACCGCCGTCGCCACGACCACGGTCCGCTTTCGCGCGCTCGCGGAGGCGCTGATCGAGTGGTACGTGGCAACTGAGGAGTGGCGCGAGCGAGCCGGCGGCTACGCCGTCCAGGGTCGAGGCGCGGCGCTCGTGACCGCGATCGACGGCGATTACCTGAACGTCGTCGGGCTACCGGTCGCGACGCTGCTCGACCTCGCTCCAGAGCTGCTGTTCCCTTTACCGGGCGTTTAGCCGTTTTCCAGCAATTTTGAACTATGGCCCGGTTCGCGGGGCGCGGTCGGCGGACGTCTGTTCGATACACTCACTTCGCGGATGGAGCTGGCTGCCTCGCGTGGGGCCTTCGGACCTGCCACGCCGTCCATCCTTCCTCTCCACCTACCTCGGATACCGCATGGGCTTTTTCACGTACATGACCGGTTTCGGCGGCCGCGACATGGCCGTCGACCTTGGCACCGCGAATACGCTCGTCTACGTGCGGGGACGCGGGATCGTGCTGTCAGAGCCGAGCGTCGTGGCGGTCGATTCGCGCACCGGCGAGGTCCACGCCGTCGGGATCGAGGCAAAGCGGATGCTCGGCCGCACGCCGGGCACGATCCAGGCGATCAGGCCGCTCAAAGACGGCGTGATCGCCGACTTCGAGGTCACCGAGGAGATGCTCCGGCACTTCATCCAGAAGGTCCACCAGAACCGCTGGGCGCATCCCCGCGTCGTGGTCTGCGTGCCCAGCGGCGTCACCGGGGTCGAGAAGCGCGCCGTCGAGGAGGCGTGCCTGTCGGCAGGCGCCCGTCAGGCGTACCTGATCGAGGAGCCGATGGCGGCCGCGATCGGCGCCGGCCTGCCGGTCGGCGAGCCGACCGGCTCGATGGTCGTCGACATCGGCGGCGGCACCTCCGAGGTCGCGGTCATCTCACTCGGCGGGATCGTCGTCTCGCAGTCGATCCGCGTCGGCGGCGACGAGATGGACGAGGCGATCATCAGCTACGCCAAGCGCGAGTACAAGCTGCTGATCGGTCAGCAGACCGCCGAGGAGCTGAAGCTCGAGATCGGCTCCGCCTGCCCGATGGAGGAGGAGCTCCAGGCCGAGATCCGCGGGCGCGACATGGTCTCCGGACTGCCCAAGACCGTCGTCCTCACCAGCGAGGAGATCCGCCAGGCGCTCGAAGAACCCGTCGTGCAGATCGTCGACGCCGTCAAGGAGACCCTCGACCGCACGCCGCCCGAGCTCGCCTCGGACATCATGGACCGCGGGATCATGCTCGCCGGCGGAGGCTCGCTGCTACAAGGGCTCGACGAGCGCCTGCGCGAGGAGACCCAGATGCCCGCGCACCTCGCCGAGTCGCCGGACATGCGTCGCCGTCGGCTCCGGCCGCTCGCTGGAGGAGTTCGAGGCGATCCACCGCTCCAACCGCAACTCCCGCAGCAGACGGCGTCGATGAGCGAGGCGAGCCGCTGGAGCGCTGAGCGGGCGGGGTGCGTACCCTCTCTACGAACGGCTGCGGAAGGTCTCTGCCTGTGCACGACAAGACGATTCGTCGGCGGCGCGCGGTGCTCATCGCGCTCGTCGCGCTCTCACTGATACTGCTGACGGCCTACTTCGGCGAGAGGCCGGGTGGACGCCTGCACTCCGTGCAGCGCGACTTCCTGACCGTCGTCTCGCCGATCCAGGACGGCGCGAACAAGGCGCTGAAGCCCGTGCGCGACCTGTTCGGCTGGTTCAGCTCGACGCTGCACGCCAAAAGCCAGCTCGCCGAACTGCGCAAGCAGAACGACCG
>JBEKRJ010000455.1:0-4766 GCA_049518835.1 Solirubrobacteraceae bacterium | reverse complement strand
CCTTGGCAGCATCTTCTTCTCTGCCTTCGACCACCACCTCCCGCCCGACGCACTACAGATCACCGCCTGGGCCTGCCTGGCACCACTGGCAGCCGCTTTCCTGCTCGTGTTCCGGCTACCCATGCACGCGCGAGAAGAACAGGGTCGTGGATGATCCGCGACAGCGTGCTGAGATCGCTTGGGAGGGCGGTCGAGCTCGGTGTTGAAGGTGGTCGGTGGTCGGTGGTCGCGTGCTCACGCGCGCGGCGCGCGCGGCGCGAGCGGCGCGAGCGGTTGGCCGAGTTCGGCGCAGGGACGTTCGCGTCGATCAGGCGCACGATCGGCGGCGCTGAGCTGAATGCTCCCTGCGAGGGCTGATGTTGGGTCGCAAGCGCCAGTCGATCGAGCCGATCGCGGCGAGGCTGGCGGATCGAGCGGGCATGAGGAGCCCAACGCGCCACCCGGCTTGCCAAACGTGACGTACCAGCAAAGCCGCAGCCGGCGCGTCACGTTGTGTCCCGCAGACGGCCGCAACGTCACACCCGAGAGCGTCGGATGATCGGCTGTAACGTTGTTCCGTGTTGTTCCAATCCCCGTACGGCGACGACGCCGCTAGCCACCGAGGGCGCCAGTCGACCATTCGGCGTCCGTGCGCAGCTACCAACGACCCTAGCCTGCTGGCACCGGGCCTGGCCCGTCTGCCTCAGAGAGCGGATCGCTCCGCCGCGACCTACGGCCACAGCCACCTGACGGACAACTATTGGCTAATAATTTGGCTATTGGCTAGTGCCACATCAGCGTGACGGTTGCCAGCGGCGGCAGCGTGTACGGCATCGTGTAGCTATGCCAGGAGACGACGAACCGCCGGTTGCTGAACGTGTTGTTGTACGCGACTAGCACCTTGGTGCCGTCAGGGTTGATGAACGCCACGTTGTCCAGGCCGGCGGTCACGCCGTAGAGTGGTCCCTTGACGAAGTCCGAGACGAACCGGTCGGTCGAGATGCGCTGCGCACCGGGCTGCACGAACTTGCTCAGCTGTCCAAGTTGGTAGTAGTTCTGACCGTAGGTCGTGGTTCCGGTCAGCTCGTTGATCGTGACGATCCCGGTGCAGTTGAAGCAGCCGTAGTTCGGAATTTGCACTGGCCCCCCATAGGGGTTCAGCGCGAGGTTCCACAGCAGCACGGCGCTCGCCCAGTTGCGAGTCGCGTCGATTGCGATCTCCGCCGTCGAGTACGGGACGATGCCCGGCGAGCATTCAGTCAGCAGTTCTGGTTCGGCCGGGTATCGGGCCTGCAGCGCGCTGATCTGTCCCATGCCCTCGTAGCAATGCCAGGCGATCCCGTTGATCATGCTCGCGGCCGGGCTCGCCAGGATCGCCTCCGCGTCGGCGAGGTTGGAGTCGTCGAGGCCGTAGATGATCGGATCAAGACCCGCGGCCGCCAGCGCCGGCCCGAGGTCCTGGGTCAGCCACTGCGCCTCGTCCGCAACGGGGAACTCCATCCCCGGCCATGACGAGTTTGATCGCGGCTCGTTCTGTGGCGTGATCGCGTCGATCGGGATGCCTTGTGCCTGGTATGCCTGGATGAACTTCACGTAATAGCTGGCCAGCGGGCCGTAGAGCGACGGCAGCAGCGTGCCTGCGAAGCTGTTGTTGTTGAACGCGTCGTTTGCCTTCATCCACGGGGGAGGGCTCCACAGTCCCGCGAGGACGTGAGTCGTGGGGTTGACCTGAAGCAGTTGCTGCAAGGCCGGGATGATGTACGCCTCGTCGTGGGCGATCGAGAAGTTGGTCAGCTGCGGGTCGCTCTGTCCCACGGGCAGGTCGTCATAGCTGTAGGGAATGCCCATCGCGGTGAAGTCGGTGGCGCCGATCGGCACGCGGATGATGTTCAGGTCGATCCCGGCGGGGCTGTACAAGTTGCTCAGCAACTGGGCGCGGGCCGCCGGCGCGAGCTCGTCGTAGATCAGCCACGCGGACGTGTCGGTCATCGCCCCGCCGAAGCCCATGATCGTCTGGTAGCGCACGCGGTCGTTGACGTGCAACACCCGTGCACCGGCCGCAGGCTGGTGTCCGAACTGCAGCGGCGCCATCGTTGTCAGGGCGTCGGTCAGGTTTGCGGTCGTCAGTACCACTTGCACCTGCGGGCCCGGTGGCGGGGGCGGCTTGCGCTTCGGCGCGCACTTCGCCTTCGCCGCGGTGTGGCCACCACGTGTCTGCGCCAGTCCACATCCCTTCTCCTTGCCCGACGGTTTAGCCGTGGAGCGACGTACGCTCACCGCCGGCGAGTGTGCGGTCGGTCCCGGCTCAGCCTCTATTCCGAGCGCCGGCGCTGAGGTCGCCAGCAGGAGCGCGGTTACGGCGGCGAGCAATCGGGCAGCGCGAGCGGCGTGCAGTCGGGCGGGGGCGCCGAGCCGGAGGATGACGCCGGCGACTGCCGCCGCCACAACGAAACCCGCGGGCGGGCGCGCGACATCGCTGCTGAAGGCTGTGTGCTTGCGGTCGATTGAGAGCATCCTGGGCCCGGTCCGGCACGCTGGTCGTGCGCGACCGATCGGGTCGGCCGATCGCTTCGTGCGCGGCGATCCTCTGGCTCCATTCTGCCCTGACAGCAGGACGATGGGAATCCTTCCCACGCCGGAGGCGCATCGGCGAGTGGCTGGTCATCTCGTCGGCCGACAGCCGGGCGTCCGCGCGGCGCGCGTTCGCATCGCTTCGCACGTGCCGGGGGACGCACTCAGGGCGTAGTCGCAGGCGAGAAGCTCACGGTCGTGCAATCGTCAGGCCGACGGCTGCCGCGGCCCGGTTCAGGCGCTCGTCCGTGCTGGCGAATGGCAGGGCGAGGGCACGGGCAAGCGTCACGTACAGGGCATCGTCAAGCGAGGAGTTGGCTCGCATCGCCAGCGCGTCGTCGAGCAGCGGCCGGATCGGGTAAGGCGTCACGTGGAGCGCGGCGAACGCCCGGATCGCCGCGCCCGCGTCGGATCGGCCAACTCGCCGGCGGCCATGTGCCGGCGAAGGTAACGGCCGAACTCCACGACAAGGCAATCGGGAGCGGCCAACCGCTGGCGACTCACGTAGCCCGTCCACGGCCGTCCCGCCGGCAATCCCACGGTCGCTTCGATGAGCAGCGACGCGTGCAGGACGGGTCATTGCGCGTTCGCGCGCCCGTCTCACCTCGTCGGCGGAGCTGATCCCGAGCGAGTCGGGCGCGTGTCGCGACGCCGGCAGCGCCTCGAGCTCCGCGGGGGAGGGCCTTGCCGCGAGCGTCTCCAGTTCCGTGCGGAGATACTCACTACGCTAAGCGACTGGCCCTGCAGAGCCGCGCGTGCCTTCAGCGTCCGATGGACGCCCTCGGGAACATCCTTCACCTGCCCCAGCTTGCTCATAGCTCGTGGATAGCAGCATGCTCAAGGTATGCGTTGATTCGCGATCGGTCTCGGCTCCTTGTGGGTGCTGTGACAAACGCGAGGCCGGTGCGGCAGCAGAGTGGCTCACGGGATGGCGTATACCGCGGCGCGTAGCCGGTTGGCGTCGACGGTCGGGGTGCGGTACAGGTCGGGTTCGATGCGGTCGAGCAGAGCGCGCAGCCGGGGGCCGCTCGTCAGGCCGCGACCAATCATCGCGCGCACGTCCGCGAGATCCTGGTCAAAGCCGCGCTGGAGCTTGGCGAGCGCCTGCAGCGTGAAATCGGTGTGGTAGACGGCAAGGGCGCCGTACTGGCCAATGGAGACGCTGTGCTGGCGCCAATCGGGCACGGGCAGGAAGTCCTGCGGGCCGGCGAGCTCGACGTTGATGTCCAACCGGTCCTTCAGTTCGGCGATGGCGCGAAGCACCGCGTCAGCATCGCCGTCGATCGTCACATCGATGTCGTGCGTGGAGTCCCGCCAGCCGACCAGAACCGCGGACGCGCCGCCGGCGAGGTACACGGTCGTTCCCGGCGCGGCACGGCGGCCGAGCTCGACCAGCAGGCCCTGGATGCGCTCAGCGGTCGCGTCGGCGCGCATCCGCCTCAAAGGCGTGACAAAACGACACGAGACGCTGGCGCAGCGCGTTGTAGCGCGCGGGTGCGCCCGGCGGGTCCTCTGAGTCCAATAGGTCATACAGCGCTCGTTCAGGATTCGGGACATCCACGACGGGCAGGCGGATGCCGTCCTGCGCAAGGCGAGCCCGGGCGCCAAGCAGCAGCAACGCCGGCGCGGTGCGCCGCCCGGCTTGGAGGTCGCGCAACCCAGCGTCGACCAGGTCAGCGCCAGGCAGGTCCGAACGGATCACGGGCACGGTCGCGGTCGCGGTCACAGCAGGCAAGCATAGGCCCGCCACCGACCCGGGCCGGCAGGGGGCTGGCAACGCGTTTGCGAGCTCCTGTCATCGCGCCCACGGCGGGTGCGTGCAGTGAGGAGCTGCGGGTGGGGGCCAGTAGTCGATGCCGGGCGCCGAGGCGGCTCTGCGAGGCCGAGCAGCAGGCGGCTCTGATCTCAGTGCGCTCGATCAGCGAGCCACCTCCGTGACGGCGCTTACCTGCCCGCATAGGCGATGTCCGTTGGGCGAAGTCGTCGCCCTAGAACAGCAGGGGCTGATTGTTGACTTGCGCCAGCGCATACACGAAGCAGTCGCCGAAGTTGAGTCCGGCACGGGATCGGCCCCTGCCGCGGCGCACGTACCTAAGCGGGTCTTCGGCGTCCGCAACGAGCGCCGAGAACGTTTCGTGCTCGTGCTCGTGCAGGAGGATGGCAAGGACAGCGGAGGTGTCGAGTACCACCAGCCACCCCTAGCTCAGCAGGCCACG
>JBEKRJ010000454.1:0-4797 GCA_049518835.1 Solirubrobacteraceae bacterium | reverse complement strand
CGGTCAGGTCCTTCCAGGTGCCCGCGACGCCGGGGACCGCCGCCTGGCCGCCGAGCTTGCCCTCGGTGCCGACCTCGCGCGCGACGCGGGTGACCTCGTCGGCGAAGCTCGACAGCTGATCGACCATCGAGTTGACGGTCGTGCCGATGCGCGCGAACTCTCCCTTCACCGGGCGGCCCTCGATCTCGAGCGCCATCTTCTGGCTCAGGTCGCCCTCGGCGACCGCGACGATCACGCGCGCGACCTCGGTCGTCGGGCGCACGAGGTCGTCGATCAGGCCGTTGACCGAGTCGATCGTCGTGCGCCAGCCGCCGCCGGCGCCCTCGAGCCGGGCGCGCTCGGTCATCCGTCCCTCCCGGCCGATGATCTGAGCGATCCGCACGAGCTCCGCCGCGAGCGCCGCGTTGCGATCCGCGAGCTCGTTGTAGGCGGCCTCGAGACGGCCGACGGGGTCACGCCGGCGCGCGGGCAGCCGGATCGCGAACTCGCCGCGGGCGGCGGCGCGCAGGGCGTGCTCGAGGCGCGTCAGGGCGTTGCTGTCGGCTTGATTGCCCCCTGAACGCCTTGCCTGCCGTGCCGCACCTGTCTCCATCTCGCGCCCTCTGATCGTGTTGGTCGCCCCTCCCGGCGCCGCGCGCCGGCGCGCCGGGTGTGGGTGTGCGACCCGACGGGCTACCCGCGAGGCGCGGGGTTCAAACGCTCGAGCCGCCGCTCGAGTCGCTGCTTGAAGGCGGGCCACTCGTCGTCGATCACCGAGTAGTAGGCCGAGTCGCGCGCGGCGCCGCCTTTGACCACCATGTGCTTGCGCATCACGCCCTCAAACGTCGCGCCGAGCGCTTCGAGCGCGGCGCGGGAACGGGCGTTGAGCGCGTCGGTCTTGAACTCGACGCGGCGGAAGCCGGCGGTCTCGAACGCGCGCCCCATCAACAGCAGCTTCGCCTCGATCCCGGCGCCGGTGCGCCACGCCGGGCGCGCGAGCCACATCCAGCCGATCTCGACGCGCAGGTGATCGAGGCGGATCTCCAAGAAGCGCGTCGCGCCGAGCGGCTCGCCAGTGCCGGCGTCGAGGATCGCAAACGGGACGTCATCGCCGCTGTCGGTCGTCTCCAGCGCGCTCAGGATCCAGCCGCGGGTTGGGCTGCGCGCCCCGCGGGGTGCGGCTGCGGGTGCGGCTGCGGTTGCGGCTGGGATCCATGTGAACAGCTCGCCGTCGCGGGCGGCCTCCGCGAGTCCCTGCTCATGCACGATCGACAGCGGCTCGAGCACGACCAGGCGGCCTTCCAGGCGCCCCCGGAGATCTGACACCGACGGCGCGCGGTCATTGCTCGGCTGGGCGACGCTCATTTGATGCTGACGATACGCCACCTCGGCGCCAACTTCCGCAAATTGCGATACATCAATTCGCTACGGTCTGCTCGTGATCAAGCACCCGGCGTTTCCGGTGGAGCCATGGGGGGTGCGCGAGACCGAGTTGCATCTCGACGCGCTGGCGCAGACCGAGTCGGTGTTCGCGCTCGCCAACGGGCACATCGGCCTGCGCGGGAACCTCGACGAGGGCGAGCCGTTCGGGCTGCCCGGAACGTACCTCGGCGGCTTCTACGAGCAGCGCCCGCTGCCCTACGCCGAGGCCGGCTACGGCTTTCCGGAGGCCGGGCAGACGGTCGTCAACGTCACCAACGGCAAGATCATCCGCCTGCTGGTCGAGGACGAGCCGTTCGACGTGCGCTACGGCGAGCTGCGCCGCCACGAGCGGGCGCTCGACCTGCGGGCCGGCGTGCTGCGGCGGACGGCCGAATGGTTGTCGCCCACCGGCCGGCTGGTGCGGGTCAGCTCGACGCGGCTGGTGTCGTTCGCGCAGCGTGCCGTCGCGGCGATCGAGTACCTGGTCGAGCCGCTCGACGGCAGCACCCAGGTCGTGCTGCAGTCCGAGCTGGTCGCCAACGAGTCGCTGCCGGAGTCCGGCGGCGATCCTCGCGCGGCGGGGGCGCTCGCCGCGCCGCTGGTGGCTGAGGAGTCGGGGTGCCGCGACCTGATTGCGCTGCTCATACACACGACGCGTGCCAGCGGGCTGCGCGTCGGCGCGGCGATCGATCACGTGATCGACGGCCCGCCAGGAACCGAGAGCCGTGCCGAGAGCTTCACCGACGTCGGGCGGGTGACGGTGATCGCGGACATCGCCGCGGGCCAGCCGTTGCGGTTGGTCAAATTTCTCGCTTATGGCTGGTCGGCCGAGCGCTCACTGCCCGCGGTGCGCGATCAGGTGGCGGCGGCGCTCGCGGGCGCGCGCCACACCGGTTGGGACGGGCTGCTGGCACAGCAGCGCGCCTACCTGGACGAGTTTTGGGAGCGCGCCGACGTCGAGATCGAGGGCGACACCGAGCTGCAGCAGGCGGTGCGGTTCGGGCTCTTTCACGTCCTGCAGGCAGGGGTGCGGGGCGAGCAGCGCCCGATCGCCGCCAAGGGGCTGACCGGGCCCGGCTATGACGGCCACACGTTCTGGGACACCGAGTGCTACGTGCTGCCGGTGCTGACCTACACGGCGCCGCACGCGGCGGCCGACGCGCTGCGCTGGCGCGCGCAGACGCTGCCGCTCGCGCGCGAGCGGGCCGCGGTCTTGGGGCTAGCAGGCGCCGCGTTCCCCTGGCGCACGATCACGGGCGAGGAGTGCTCGAGTTACTGGCCGGCGGGGACGGCCGCATTTCACATCAATGCCGACATCGCCGATGCGGTCACGCGCTATCAGGCCGCTTCCGGGGACGAGCCGTTCGCGCGCGTCACCGGGATCGAGCTGCTGGTCGAGACCGCGCGGATGTGGCGCTCGCTCGGTCACCACGACGCGCAGGGACGCTTCCGGATCGACGGCGTCACCGGTCCAGACGAGTACAGCGCGATCGCCGACAACAACGTCTACACGAACCTGATGGCGCAGCGCAACCTGCGGGCGGCCGCGACCGCGATCGAGCGCGAGCCCCAGCGCGCGCGCGAGCTCGACGTCAGCGACGAGGAGGCCGCGGCCTGGCGCGACGCCGCCCGCGACATGCTGATCCCGTTCGACGCCGACCGTGGCGTGCACCCGCAGGCGGAAGGCTTCACCGAGCATCAGATGTGGGACTTCGACGCGACCGCGCCCGACCAGTACCCGCTGCTGCTGCACTTCCCTTACTTCGACCTGTACCGCAAGCAGGTCGTCAAGCAGGCCGACCTGGTGCTCGCGATGCACCTGTGCGCCGACGCGTTCAGCCCCGAGCAGAAGGCGCGCAACTTCGCCTACTACGAGCTGCTGACGGTTCGCGACTCATCGCTGTCGGCGTGCACCCAGGCGGTGATCGCAGCCGAGGTCGGACAGCTCGAGCTGGCGTACGACTACTTCGCCGAAGCCGCGCTGATGGACCTCGAGGACCTCGAGCACAACACCCGCGACGGCGTCCACATCGCGTCGCTGGCGGGAAGCTGGATCGCCGCCGTCGCCGGCTTCGGCGGGATGCGCGACCACGACGGCGAGCTGCGCTTCGCGCCGCGGCTGCCCGACGCGCTGACGCGGCTCGCGTTCCGGCTGGAGTTCCGCGGCCGCCGGCTGCTGGTCGAGGTCGAGCCGCAGCGGGCGCGCTACTCGCTGCTCGACGGCGAGCCGCTCGAGATCAGCCATCACGGCGAGCGGCTGACGGTCGACGCGCAGCGACCGGAGGTCCGCACGCTGCCGGCGGCGACGATCAGCGAGCGGCTGCTCCAGCCGCGCGGGCGCGCGCCGGCGCGCCGGCGGCCGCGGCGGTGAGCTGCTTCGTGGGGTCGGTGATCCGCTTCGGGGATCGGTGAGCTGGTTCGGGGGTCGGTGATCCGCTTCGGGGGGTCGGTGATCGGGAGCCGGGAGGCGTTGCTTCCTGCACGATCCCGTGGCGTCGAGTTATCGTGACGTCATGAGCGTCGGCGGATCACCGGAAGCGGTCGAGAACGAGCTGCTCGAGCTGAGCCGGGACGAGTGCATGGCGCTGCTGAGCGAGTGCCGCTTCGGCCGGCTGGCGGTCTGCACGGGCGACGGGGCGCCGGTCGTGCGCCCGGTGAACTACGTGTTCGATCAGTCGTCGCAGTCGGTCGTGTTCAGGACCGCGCCTGGCTCGAAGCTGCACGCGCTGATCCGCTCGGCGAAGGCGGCGTTCGAGATCGACGACGCCCGTCCGCAGGAGCGCACGGGGTGGAGCGTGATCATCGTCGGCGTGACCGAGGAGGTCTCGAGCCCGAGCGAGATTCGCCGCCTCGAGGGCATCGGGATCGACCCGTGGGGACCGGGGGAAAAGGCGCACTTCGTCCGGATCCGCGCCTGGACGGTGTCGGGCCGGCGGATCAAGGGCCCCTAGGTTAGGTTAGGTTAGCCGGCTGGGGCGTGATCACGAGCAGGGGAGCGCGGCGTGCGCTCAAGCCCGCTGCTGGGGGGTGATTACCAGCAGCGGGCAGCGCAGCGTGCGCGCCAGCTTCTGCGAGGTGCTCCCGTGTACCAGCCGCGCGAACGGGCCGTATCCGTGCGAGCCGACGACGAGCAGGTCGAGCGAGGCCCCGTATACCTCGAGCTCCGCCGGCGCGCGACCATAGGCGGCGTGCGGCTCGGCGTGCAGCGCGGCGATCCGCGCGCGAGCATTTCCGAGCGTCGCGTGCAACGGTCGCTCGAGCGCCTCCGGGGAGCCGACGAACACGTAGTTGGGTAACGCGATCGCCTCGAACGCCGACAGCTTGGCGTGCAGCGCTGCGGCGAGCTCGCGGGCGGCTGCCAGCGCCCGCTCGCTCTCGGGCGACCCGTCGTAGCCG
>JBEKRJ010000453.1:0-4799 GCA_049518835.1 Solirubrobacteraceae bacterium | reverse complement strand
GGCCAGCGGCGGCCCGAGACCGAGGAAGTGGCCGCGGTGGCGGCCTAGCCGAGTAAGGGACCTAACCTAAGTTCGCCGGTGGCCAGGCTGGGATTCGAGCCCGGCTGCAAAACACGCCATATATATAGTCGAGGTTCTCGTCCAGGCCCTGGGTTTTGCGGCCCTACAGGGTGGACGGGACCTCGCCGCTCGCGAGCGCCAGCCGCAGCAGTAGCTCGTGCAGCTGCGCGCGTTCGCCCGCGTTCAGCGGGGAGAGCAGTTCGTCCTGGGCGGCGCGGGCGAGGCCCCGACCGCGAGCAAGCGTCTCGCGACCGGCGTCGGTGACGTGCAGCGCGTGGGCGCGGCGGTCGGTGGGGTGGCGGCGGCGCTCGACGAGCCCCTTCGCCTCGAGCTCGTCGATCGTCGCGACCATCGAGCTCGGATCGGTTCCGACCGACTTGCACAGCGAGTGCTGGGTGATCGCGCCGTCGGCGTCGAGCACGTTGAGCGCGCCCCACATCCGCGTCGTCAGACCGAGCTGCTGCAGCCGCTCGCCGAACTGCTTGGCCGCGCGTGACCCGAGCTTGGCGATCAGGAACGCCGTGTTTGCAACCAGCGCCGCGTGGATCGCGGGCGGACTCGAGAGCGGCTGGCTCATCTGAAAAAGAGTGTAGCGGCAAAATGGGCCCGCAAAATAGTTTTCCCTACGTATCATCGGTCTTCCCAATAACACGCGGGGATACCGACCGACGGCGGCTCAGAGGGGCGTCGTGTACGCCCCGCTGATGCCGCCGTCGACGAGGAACGCGGTCGCGTTCACGTAGCTCGACTCGTCGCTGGCCAAGAACAGGACCGCGTTGGCGATCTCCTCGGCGCGGGCGAAGCGGCCCATCGGCACGTGCACGAGGCGGCGGGCGGCCTGCGCGGGGTCGCTGGCGTACAGCTCGCGCAGCAGGGGGGTGTCGACCGGCCCCGGGCAGAGCGCGTTGACGCGCACGCCGTGGCGGGCGAACTCGACGCCGAGCTCGCGCGACAGCGCCAGCACGCCCCCCTTGGAGGCGGTGTAGGAGATCTGCGAGGTGGCCGAGCCGAGCACGGCGACGAACGAGGCCGTGTTGATCACCGACCCGCCGCCGGACTCCAGCAGCCAGGGGATGCCGTGCTTGCAGCAGAAGAACACGCTGCGCAGGTTGGCGGCCTGGACTCGCTCCCAGGCGTCGAAGTCGGTGTCGAGCACCGAGGCGTCGTCGACGGGCGAGATGCCGGCGTTGTTGAACAGCACGTCGATCCGCCCCAGCTGTTCGAACACCCGCGCGTACAGCGATGCAACAGCACGCTCGTCGGTGAGGTCGGCCTCGAGCGCCAGCTCGCCGACCGCATGCGAGCGCAGATCGACGCCCACCACCCGCGCGCCCTCGCGCGCGAACAGCGACGCAGTGGCGGCGCCGATCCCGCCGGCGACGCCCGTGATCACGCACACCTTCTCCGCGAGCCTCATGCGCCGGTCGCGTAGTAGATCGACTTCACTTCCGTATAGGCGTCGAGCGCGTGCGGGCCGAGCTCGCGCCCGTAGCCGGACTGCTTGAAGCCGCCGAACGGCGTGCTGACGCGGACCGAGGTGTTGGAGTTGATCGACAGCACGCCGGTCTGCAGCGCGCGGGCGACGCGCAGCGCGCGCGCCCCGTCGCGGGTCCAGATCGACCCCGACAGCCCGTAGATCGTGTCGTTCGCGAGCGCGACCGCCTCGGCCTCGTCGGCGAACGGGATCACCACCGCCACCGGCCCGAAGATCTCCTCACGGGCCGCCCGCCCACCGGGGTCGACCGGGCACAGGACCGTCGGCGCGAACCAGTAGCCGCGCCCGGCCGGGGCGCTGCCGCGGATCGCGACCGGCGCCGAGCCGTCGAGGAACGATGCGACCTGCGTGCGCTGCTGCGCGGAGATCAGCGGCCCGATCTGCGTCGCCTCGTCGAGTGGATCGCCGACGCGCAGCGCGCCGATGGCGTGCTGCAGCAGCGACATGAACCGGTCCAGCACGGGCGCTTGCACGAGGATCCGCGAGCGCGCGCAGCAGTCCTGGCCGGCGTTGGCAAACACGGCCATCGGCGCAGCCGCCGCGGCCGCCTCGAGGTCCGCGTCGGCGAACACGATGTTGGGCGACTTGCCGCCAAGCTCGAGCGTCACGCGCTTGATCGTCGCCGCCGCGCCGGCCGCGATCGAGCGGCCGACCTCGGTCGAGCCGGTAAACGCGACCTTGGCGACGTCGGGATGCGACACCAGCCGCGCGCCGCACACGCTCCCGGGCCCGGCGACCACGTTCACGACCCCGTCCGGGATCCCGGCCGCCGCCGCGATCTCGGCAAAGCGCAGGGCGGTCAGCGGCGTCAGCTCGGCCGGCTTGAGCACCACCGTGTTGCCGGCCGCCAACGCCGGCGCGAGCTTCCACGACGCGATCGTCAGCGGGAAGTTCCACGGCACGATCAGCCCGACGACGCCGAGCGGCTCGCGGAACGTGAACGCCTGCCCGCCGGCGACGGGGATCGTGTCGCCGAGTAGCCGCTCGGGCGCGCCGGCGTAGTAGCGAAACGTCGCCGCCACCATCCCCATCTCGCCGCGCGCGTCGGCGATCGGCTTGCCGGCGTTGCGCGCCTCGAGCACTGCCAGCTCCTCGCCGTGCGCCGACAGCGCGTCGGCGAGCACGTGCAAGTGCGCCGCCCTGTCGCCGGGGGCGAGCGCCGCCCAGGCCGGGAACGCCGCGCCGGCGCGCGCCACCGCCTCGTCGACCTCGGCGGCGCCCGCGCGCGGGAGCTCCTGGAGGACGGCCTCGGTCGCCGGCTCCAGGACGGCGAGGGTCTCGGTCAAAGCCGTGTCAGCTCGCCGCCGGCCGTGCGGGCGCGACCGCGGCCGGCGCCGCTGCGGCCTCGTTCCCGAGGTCGAAGTCAATCGTCCGCACCGGTCCCTTGAACGTGCGGCGCGCCGACACGAGGTACCAGATCGTGACCGCGGCGATCACCGCGATCGTCACGATCGGCGCGTAGTTGACCGCCGACCAGCTGAACGTCTTGCCGAAGAACACGCCGGCGGGCGAGAACGGCAGGCAGAAGATCACGACGCAGATCGCGACCCACACGAACGCGATCAGGTTCACCCACTTGTACTTGGCGCCGAGCGTCCACGGGCCGGTCTTGAACGCATCGCCCTGGCGCCAGCGCAGGTAGACGGGGATCGTGTAGGCGATGTAGAGGCCGATCACCGAGATCGAGGTGACCGCGAGGAACGCGACCGGGACGCCGTTGGACGCCGGGAAGTAGGCCGGGATCGTGACGATCATGGCGAACGCGCAGACGAACATCACTGCCCAGGTCGGCGTCCGGTTCTTGCCCAGCCGCCGCCACAGGTTGTGGCCCGGGACCGCGCCGTCGCGCGAGAACGCGAACGTCATCCGCGACGCGCTGGTCACGCACGCCATCCCGCAGAACAGCTGGCCGACGGTCGAGATCAGGATCACGGCCTTGGCGGCGGCTGAGCTGAGCGCGGTCTCGAAGATCGCCAGCGCCGGGTAGCTGGAGGTCGTGATCGTGTGGATCTTCGTGCGCTGGATCGCGAACGTGATCGCGAGCAGCACGATCCAGCCGATCACCGCCGAGTAGAAGACCGAGCGCCACACGCCCTTGGGCGCGGACTCGTCGGCGCCGTGGGTCTCCTCGGAGATGTGCGCCGACGCGTCGTAGCCGGTGATCGTGTACATCGTCAGCAGGAAGCCGAGCGGCAGCACGTAGAACCAGAACATCGTGTGGCTAAAGCCCGAGTTGTTGGCGGTGTGCCCGAACACGTACGAGAAGCTCGCGTGGTGCGACGGGCCGGCGATCAGGATCACGACGATCACGGCCACGCCCAGCACGTGCCACCAGACCGAGATATTCGTGAACAGCGACACCAGGTGGCTCGAGAAGACGTTGATCAGCCCGTGGATGATCACGATCGCGACGAACACGGCGAAGATCACGTGCGCGGTGTAGTGCGGGTTGGTGCCGGCGGCGGCCTTCGTGAAGTTGAAGATGAAATGCAGGTTGTAGAGGCCCAGCAGGTTGGTCAGGAACGCCGACACGACGTAGTCGACGGAGGCCACGACCGCGACCAGGCCGATCAGGTTGAACCAGCCGGTGAACCAGCCCCAGCCGGCGCCGCCGAGCTTTGACGCCCAGTAGTAGATCCCGCCGGCGGTCGGGAACGCCGACGCCAGCTCTGACATCGAGAACGCGACGCACAGGATCAGGAGGCTGATCAGCGGCCACGCGATCGAGATCGCGATCGGGCCGCCGTTGTTGAGCGCCTGGCCGTAGGTCGTGAAGCACCCGGCGAGCACGGAGATGATCGAGAACGAGATCGCGAAGTTCGAGAAGCGGCTCCAGCCGCGGTTGAGCTCCTGCTTGTAGCCGAGCTCCGCCAGCCGTTGCTCGTCCTTGGTCAACGCCTCCGTACTGGTCGTCATACCGGCCCCTCCTGACAAAAGGTCTAATGGTCCGTCCTTAGCCGCGGAACGATATGGCCGCGCGGGCGCCGAAGTCAAGCCTTTGGCAGCAGCCCCGCGAGCACGTGCTCGGTCCCGCGCAGGTGCTCGGCCATCTCGCGCGCGGCTCGGGCCTGATCGCGCCGGCGCACCGCGGCGAGCACGCGGCGGTGCTGCAGATTGGCGGAGTCGAGCACCTCGGGCGGGTGGGCGATGTAAGAGATCAGCTCGGTCATCGCGCCCTGTACCTCGGTCATCGCGGTCACCAGCCGCGGGCTGTGGGTCGCCTCGGCGAGCCCAACGTGCCAGC
>JBEKRJ010000452.1:0-4805 GCA_049518835.1 Solirubrobacteraceae bacterium | reverse complement strand
CGCTTGCGAGCGCCCGACTATCTGGTCTCACTCGGGCGCACGGTCGGCTTCCCGGCCAACGGCGCGGTCTCGAACCTGTCGGTGACGCCGTTTGGCGTCGCGACGATGCAGCGCGAGCTGCGAACGGGTGGGTATGACGTTGTCCACGTCCACGAGCCGATCGCGCCCGTCGTGCCCTGGGTCGCGGTCGACTCGATCAGGCTGCCGCTGGTGGGCACGTTTCACACCTACAACGAGAATCGCCTCTCGAACGGGATCGCGAACGTGTTCGGCGCCAGGCGGGTGTTCAACCGCCTCCACGTCCGGATCGCCGTCTCAGAGGCCGCGGCCTGGACCGCCCGGCGCTTCTTCGGCGGCCACTATCGCGTGATCCCCAATGGCGTGCACGTCGATCTCGAGCGCGCCTGCATGCTGCCGGCGAGCCCGGCCCGCGACGGGATCCTGCGGCTGGTGTTCGTCGGCCAGGCGGTGCAGCGCAAGGGGTTGCCGCTGCTGCTACGCGCCTTCGAAGCGCTCCGAGAGCACATTCCGACCGAGCTGACCGTGATCGGGCCCACGGAAGCCGAGCTGTCGCCGTTGTTGCTCGACCCCCGGGGCGTGCGGGCGCTCGGCAAGGTCGACGACGAGCGCAAGCGCCGCGAGCTCGAGCGCGCCGACGTGCTATGCGCGCCGTCGCTGCGCGGCGAGAGCTTCGGGATGGTGCTGACCGAGGCGTTCGCGGCCGGCACGCCGGTGGTCGCATCGGACATCGCCGGCTACCGGGACGTGGTCCGCGACGGCGTGACCGGCGTGCTGGTTGCTCCGGGCGACGCGCAAGGGCTCGCGGAGGCGCTACGCGACCTGCACGAGGAGCCGGTCCGTCGCGTCGCGATGGCGCGCGCGGCGTCCGCCGACGCGCACCGGTTCGCGTGGCCGCGGGTGGCCGCCGAGGTAATGGATTGCTACCAGGAGGCGATCGCGATTCCCGAGCCGGCGGGCGTGGCGCGCCGCGCCGCGGTCCGTGTCGGAGCGCGGGCCGCCGATCTGAAGCCGCGCGTGGCGGCGCAGCGGCTGGCCAGCCTGGAGCGCAAGCGACCCGGATCACGTCGGCCGGCGCTCGCGCTCGCGCGGCGTGGAGCGCTGGCCGCGCTCTCGCTCGGCGGCGTCGCGCTCGCGTGGCTGGCGCTGCAGAAGATCGGCATTGCGAGCATCGTGTCGGCGCTGATCAACTCGAGTCCCACGCTCGTGCTGCTCGGCCTGGGCGTGATGTGCAGCGCGATGGTGATGCGCGCCGTGTCGTGGCACGCGATCCTGCGCGCCGCGCTGCCGGAGGCGCGCGTACGGCTGTCGGATGCGATGCAGGGCACGATGATCGGCGTGCTGATGTCCTCGACGCTGCCGGCGCGGCTTGGCGAGCCGTCGCGCGCGCTCGTCGTCTCGCGGCGGACCGGCAGGCCGCGCGAGCACCTGCCGATCGTGCTCGGCACGGTCGTCTCGCAGACGTTCTTGAACATCCTTGCGCTCGCCGTGCTCGGCACGGTGATGTTCTCGTCCGTGGACCTGTTCAACGGACAGCAGAACGCGTTGCTGATAGCCGCAATCGCGCCGCTTGCGCTGGTCGTGGTGTTGCTCCTGGCGCCCGTGCTGGCGCGTCATGGGCAAGCCTCGGGGCGCTTTGGCCGCCTGTACGCGCTGATGGCCCAGATATCCACCGCGCTGCTGCGCGCGCGCGACGGCCTCACGGTCTTCCGCCGTCCGCGGCTCGGCGCGATCGCCACCTGTGCACAGCTGTCGGCGTGGGCGCTGCAGTTGCTGTCGTGCTACATCCTGCTGGTCGCGCTCGGCTTGGATCACCGGACCGGGATCGCCGCGGCGGCAGCGGTCCTGTTTGCGGTCAACATCACGGCCGTGCTGCCCGCGACGCCGGCGAACCTCGGCGTCTTCCAGGCAGCGTGCGTAGCCGTCCTGCACACTGGCTGGCACGTCGGCTACGGCAGCGGCGTGGCGTACGGCGTGATTCTCCAGGCGGTCGAGGTGACGACCGCGATCGTGATGGGAATGCCGGCGCTGCTCAAGGAGGGCATGTCGTGGCGCGAGGTGCGGCTGCGGGCGATGCATGCAGCGCCGGTCAAGCTGCCGGCGCGCCCGGCGACGGGCGCTGCGCGCAGAGGTGGCGGCGAGGCCGCCAAGGCGCGCGGCTAGCGGCTCTGATGTGTGGCAAAACGTGACGTAGCGGCGATCGGACTCCTCGGGCGTAACGGATTGGCCCGCAGCGAGCCAGTTCGTGACACTGCGGGGGCCCGCGTGCTGGCACGTAACGTTTGGCGAGCCGGACACGGCGATTCGGCGATTTCGCCCGCCTGCCCGCAGCTCGCGCCGCCGGTCACCCCCCGCCGCCCGGCCACCCGCTGCGCGCGGGCCCTTGCTCAGGGACGCTCGCCAGCTCCGCCAGCCACGCCACGGCGGTGCTGTCGCTGGGGGCGCGCCAGTCGCCGCGGGGCGACAGGGAGCCGCCGGTGCCGACCTTGGGGGCGTTGGGCATCGCGGAGCGCTTGAACTGGCTGGTGTGGAAGAAGCGCTCCAGGAACACGCCGAGCCAGTGCTTGATCTCGGCCATCGCGTACTGGTGGCGGCGCTCGGGTGGGATCAGGTCGGGCCAGCGCCCGTCGCTGCGATCGTGCCAGGCGTGGTGGGCGAGGAAGGCGAGCTTGCGGGGGCCGTAGCCGAAGCGCACGACGTAGTAGAGGAAGAAGTCCTGCAGCTCGTAGGGGCCGACGATGTCCTCGCTGTGCTGGCCGGGGATGTTGGCGCCGGGATCGTCGTGGGGGATCAGCTCGGGCGAGATCTCGGTGTCGAGCACCGCGCCGAGCACGGCGCCGGCATCGGTGCTGAACTGGGCGGTGTCGATCGCCCACCGGATCAGGAACTGGATCAACGTCTTGGGGACCGAGGCGTTGACGTTGTAGTGGCTCATCTGGTCGCCGACGCCGTACGTGCTCCAGCCGAGCGCGAGCTCTGACAGGTCGCCGGTCCCGATCACGATCGCGCGATGGTGGTTGGCGAGGCGGAACAGGTGCGAGGTGCGCTCGCCGGCCTGCACGTTCTCGTAGGTGATGTCGTACTGGCGCTCGCCGGCGCCGGCGGGGTGGCCGAGGTCGCGCAGCATCTGCGTCGACGACGGTCGGATGTCGATCTCGTTGGCGTTGACGCCCAGCGCTGCCATCAGCGCGCGGGCGCTGGCGAGCGTCGTCGAGCTGGTGGCGAAGCCCGGCATCGTGTAGGCGAGCACGTGGCCGCGGGGCAGGCCGAGGCGGTCCAGCGCGCGGGCGGCGACGATCAGCGCGTGGGTCGAATCAAGGCCGCCGGAGACGCCGATCACGACCTTCTCGATGCCGGTTGCGCGCAGGCGCGTCTCGAGCCCGCGGACCTGGATGTTGTAGACCTCCTCGCAGCGCTCGGTCCGCGACAGGGGGTCCGACGGCACGTACGGGAAGCGCTCGAACACGCGCGCGAGGGCCACCGGCGCCGGTGGCAGCTCGAGCTCGAACTCGATCCGCCGCATCCGGCGCAGCCGGCGGCGGTGGTCGTGGATCGCGTCGCCGTAGCTGCTCGTGCTTGCTCGGTCGGCGACGATCCGGTCGAGGTCGACGTCCGCGAGGATCAACTGCTCGTCGTCGGCGAAGCGCGCTGCCTGCGCGAGCAGCTCGCCGTGCTCGTAGATCATCGCCTGCCCGTCCCAGGCCAGATCGGTGGTCGACTCGCCCAGGCCGGCGGCGGTGAAGATGTAGGCGGCCATCGCGCGGCCCGACTGCGAGGCGCCGAGCAGGTGGCGGTAGTCGGCCTTGCCGACCGTGATGTTGCTCGCCGACAGGTTCGCGAGCACGGTCGCGCCGGCCAGCGCGGTGTAGCTGCTGGGCGGAATCGCCGCCCACACGTCCTCGCAGATCTCGACCGCGAGCACGAAGTCAGGCCGTGCGCGGTCGGCGAACAGCAGCTCGGCGCCGAACGGCACCTCGGCGTCGAGCAGCCGGATCGTGTCGCGGGCCGTGTCGCGGGCGGCCCGGAACTGGCGCTTCTCGTAGTACTCGCGATACTCGGGCAGGTAGCTCTTGGGCACCACGCCGAGCACGCGCCCGCGATGGATCACGACAGCCGTGTTGAACAGTCCGCCTTCCGCTCGCAGCGGCGCGCCGACGACGAGCACCGGCAGCACCCCGGCGCTGAACGCGACCAGCTCCGCGAGCGCTTCGAGCACCGCATCCAGCAGCGCGTGCTGGTGCAGGAGGTCGTCGATCGCGTACGCCGACAGCCCTAGCTCGGGAAAGATCACCAGCGCCGCGCCGGCATCGTCCGCGCGGCGGGCGAGCGCGACCGTCCGCTGGACGTTGAACTGCGGCTCCGCGACCCGGACGTGCGGCACGGCCGCGCCCACGCGCACGAAGTTGTGGCTGTAGAGCGACTGAAACGGACCGCCGGCGCGCACCCGAGCGATCACTAGGCCAGCGCCGGCTCGTCCACGGTCGGCTCGGCATCGGTCAGCTGCGCCACGCGCGTCGGGTCGCGGTCCGAGCCGGCGATCAGCTCGTCGGCCGCCTGCTCTGAGGACTTGGGCAAGAACCCCGACTTCATCCCGAAGTACACGGCCTGGGGGTGGTGGGCGACGATCGCGAGCGTCGACTGCTCGGGCTCGACCGCGTACCCGCCCGACAGCGCCAGCCCGATCGAGGGCGCATCGAGCAGCCGGAACACCTTCTCGTGCTCGGACTGCTCGGGGCAGGCCGGGTAGCCCCACGAGTAGCGCCGGCCCTGGGCGGGGGCGAGCCCCA
>JBEKRJ010000451.1:0-4806 GCA_049518835.1 Solirubrobacteraceae bacterium | reverse complement strand
GGCCGACGGTCGGTTCTTGTGGACGGTGTCTTCCGGTCTTGGGGTCAATGACGTGCGGATCGTGAACACGGCGACCCGTCGCGTGTGCCAGGTGCTGGTGGTGCCAGGTGCGTCGGGCGGGATCGTGTTGGACTCGCGTCACCGGTTGGCGTACGTGTCGGGGCTGGCGAACTCGCTTTGGTATCCGTCGACGAGCGGCTTGCCGGGTGCGAAAGGCAACGACGTGTTGGTGTACAGCTGGTCGAGCTCGTGCGGGCATGCGCGGCTGGTGCGGGTGATCCCGGTTCCCCCGCCGCCTGACGCACCGACGGTTCAGGGCGCGGCGCCAGGGAAAACTAGCTCGTGGCCGCAGGGGCTGGCGGTCTCGCCCGACGGGACCCGCTTACTGGTGGCGCTCAACCTCGCCGACAGCGCCGCGATCATCAACCTAAACCAGGGCGATCAGGTGCGCTACGTGCCGATGGGACTGGGGAGCTACCCGTTCGGGGCGGCAATCCTGCCCGGCGGCCGGACGGGTCTGGTGAGCAACGAAGCGACCGGGACGCTGGCGGTGATCGACCTACAGCGCGCCGTGCGGCTGGCGAGCATCGCGGTTGGAGGATCGCTGTCTCATCCGCAGGGGATCGCAGTGGACAGCAGCGGCTCGCGGGCCTACGTCGCGCTGTCAGCGCGCGACGAGGTCGTAGCGGTCAATCTCAAGACGCGACGGGTGCTGCGCACAATCTCAGTCAAGAGCAGCTTTGGGGCGGGGACGATGCCAGTCTCGGTGGCGCTCTCGCCACAGGGCAACCGCTTGTTCGTGGCCGAGGCAGGCGCCGATCAGATCTCGGTGATCCGCCTGCCCGGACGGGGGACGGCGCGGTCGCTTGACTGGACGCTGGTGGGGCGCATTCCGACCGCGGACGAGCCCGAGGCGGTGATCACCGCCTCCGCCCACGGCCATCGCGCGGCACAGCTGATCTGGATAGCCGCCCGCGGCCTGGACGTGGGACCTAACGCGACCGGACCCAACCCGGCGTTGCCTGATGACCCGATCTTCTTCGCGTTTCACCCGTTCACGCCGCCGACGTACGACATCTTCGATGTCGGGGTCACCTACCTGGCCGCGATCCTTGTCGGCCGGGCGGGGCTGATGGCGCTCCCCACAGACGTGCAAGTTCAGGCGCTGACCGCCCCCGCAAACCGCCAGCTAGAACCCACAAACCACCAGTCGGCTCCTGCGGGCACCCCGTTGCGCGCGGGCGGGCCGATCAAGCACGTGTTCTTCATCGTCAAGGAGAACCGCTCCTACGACCAGATGCTCGGCGACATCGGACGCGGCAACAGCTACCCGGCGCTAGTCGTATTCGGCCGCAACGTGACCCCCAACCTGCACGCGCTGGCAACCCGCTTCCCGCTGCTGGACAACGTGATGGCCAACTCGGACGCCTCGATCCAGGGGCACTTCTGGACCGCCGCGACGATCGTCCCTGAGTACGTCAGCCGCAACTGGGTGTTTGTGGACAGCGAGCGCGGTCGCCCCAGCGACCTCGGCTCATACATAGTCAGCGAAGCACCCGGCGGATATCTCTTTGACCAGGCCCAGCGCGAGCACATCTCGTACTTCAACTACGGCGAGGCGTTCGACGGCAGCTACCCGTCGCTCCCAGACCGCGACCGCTCCGCCGCGCAGCTCGCCGAAGCCAAACGCGTCGCCGCCCACTCCGACCTCGGCCCCGGCCAGACCGGGACCGCGGGTCAATGCTACCCATCTGACGGCTCGATCGCGACCCTCAACCAACTGCCAACTAGCCCCAGAGTGTTTGACTCGAGCCTGCCGGCGGGCGCGCCAGCGGGCAGCTACTCCCACTTTGACTGCTTCCAGGCGCGGTTCGAGCAGCAACTGGCCCACCACGACGTCCCCACGTTGAACTACATCGTTCTGCCTCAAGACCATACCGTCGGCACCCTTGCGGGCTATCCGACCCCGACCGCGATGATTGGCGATAACGACCAGGCACTGGGCCAGTTCGTACAGCTGATCTCTCGCTCCTCGATCTGGCGCTCCTCGGCGATCTTCGTCGTCGAAGACGACTCCCAAGACGGTGCCGACCATGTCGACGCGCACCGAATCCCGGCGCTGGTGATCAGCCCTTACGCCAAGCGCGGCGCCGTGATCCATACCCGCTATGACCTCCTGTCGGTGGTCCGCTCGATCGAGCTGATCATCGGCATGAAGCCGCTGACGCTCAACGACAGGCTCGCCACCCCGATGTACGACGCGTTCACGTCGAAGCCCGACAACGCCGCGCCGTTCACCGACCTACCCCCCAACGTCAGCCTGCTCGCGATCAACACTGCCGCCAGCCCCGACGCGATGCTGTCAAGCAGGCTCCCGGTGCGGATGCTTGACCAAGTCCCGCAGCAGACGTTCGACACGATCCTCTGGCAATCGGTCTACGGAGCCAACAGCACCCCGCCGCCACCGGGCCCCAACGCCAGCGCCGACCAATAGTGCCTTCGAGCGACACCGGCAAGCAGAGCAGCGGTGATCAAGCACATCAAGTCTCTTGTAGGGATGAGGTAGCACAAAACAGGCGTAACTGCGAGCTTCGTTCGTCGTGATGGTGATTTGTGAAATAGATCGACAGTGAGAGTGGGGTCAGAAGATGTCCAGCAACGGTCATACGCGTCGCCGGCTGTTTGAGCTCGGCGCGGCTACGGGCGCGATCGCCGCGATTCCAGACCAGGCCCTGGCGCGTCTTATGCGTTCGAGCCAGCAACCGCAGCCCCATCCGCTGGGGACGACCCTCGAGCGGACGATCGTCACCGGCAACCCGATCAACGCCGGCGGGTACCGGAGGCTGAGGACCGGACCCGGCGAGCCGCACTTGGTGCGTGACGACCTGGGGATCGCCGCTCGCAAGGGCCGTTCGTCGCGCCGTCAGTCGCTGCTCGCGCTCGCGCAGTTCACCGATCTGCAAATCCAGGACTCTCAGTCCCCGGCGCGGGTGGAGTTCCTCGAGCGCCTCAGCTACGGGGCAAACGGCAACGACGTGTGGACCTCCGCCGGGCTGCAACTGATCCAGTTCGCCGCCTGCTACCGGCCGCAGGAGATGCTCACGGCGCAGGTGACCGAGGCGCTGATCCAGGCAGTCAACGCGCTTGGCGTGGGCCCCGCGACCGGTCGCCCGCTGGACTTCGCGCTCAGTACCGGAGACGCGGTCGACAACTGCCAGTACAACGAGCTGCGGTGGATGATCGATCTGCTCGACGGCGGCCACATCCGGCCCGACTCGGGCGACCTTTCACGGTTCGAGGGGGTCGAGGACCAGAACCCCACCTACTACGACATCCACTACTGGCATCCCGCCGGTACGCCACACGGCGTCAGCGCCGGGACGGACCTACCGCGCTCCAAGTGGGGCTTTCCGACGATCCCCAGCCTTCTCGACGCCTGCAGGCGGCCGTTCAAGGCCACCGGCATCGACCTCCCCTGGCTGACCGCCTACGGCAACCACGACGGGCTGCTCCAGGGACCCATTCCGCTGTCGCCACTCGCCAACGAGCTGGCGGTGGGATCGCGCAAGATCCTGGGGCCACCGCCCGGTTTCACGCTCCCCCAGGTGCTCGCAGCCTACAGCGGTGACCCGCCCCTGTTCAACGAGCTGATCAACGGACCGGCGACCCGGCCGGTCACCCCCGACAAGAACCGCCGGCTGTTGACGCGCTCCGAGACCGTCGCCGAATACTTCAAGACGACTGGCAAGCCCGTCGGCCATGGCTTCACGCACAACAACCGCGCGCACGACACCGCGTACTACACGTTCCTGTCCGCCGGCTTGCGCTGCATCGTGCTGGACACCGTAAACCTAAACGGCAACCCTAACGGCTCGCTTGACCAGACGCAGCTCAACTGGCTCACGTCGCTGTTGAACGCAAACTCGAAAGTCCGCCTGAGCTCAGACGGGACGCGCGAACGCGCCGGTCACCAGGACCGCCTAATCGTGATCTTCAGCCACCACACGCTGGAGACGATGGACAACGCGACCACGGGAGAGAAGGCACCCGGAACTCGGATCCTCGGCGACCAGGTACAACAGCTACTGCTGCGCCATCCAAACGTGATCGCCTGGGTCAACGGCCATACCCACGTCAACAACATCATCGCGCACCGTCGCCCGTCGAGCTGGCAGGTACCCGGAGGCTTCTGGGAGATCAACACGGCCTCGCACATCGACTTCCCCGAACAGGCCAGGATCGTCGAGCTGGTGGACAACCGCGACGGGACATTGTCGATCTTCGGCACGATCCTCGACTCGCTCGCCCCACTGCGGTGGACCGGGACCGGCAGCCCCGTGCAGCTCGCAGCGCTTTCGCGCGAGCTCGGCGCGAACGACTGGCTCGCCCGCGTCCCGCACCTCGACGCCGAAGGGCACGACGGGCGCCGAGGCGCCGTCTCGGACCGCAACGTCGAGTTGCTTGTGCACGCGCCTTTCAAGCTGACCGCAAGCGCGACCGCGAGAGATGCCGAGAAGCTCACTCGGCGCGCGAGCGTCCGCAGAACGTTGATCCGCAGCTAAACTAATCGTGCATCACGGGATTCCTGAGTTCCGCAGCTATTCGATGATTCGAGGCCCGCGATTCGGTGGAACCCCTGTGTTTATGGGGTTTTCTAGGTGCGCGAGCCTCGCGAAACTCGATTGGGTGTGGCTCTCCGGGAGGGTCGTGCCGAGCCGGTGAAACACCGCGGAAATCGGGGGTTCTTGGGGTTGCGAGGGAGAGCTGCTGGGGGCCGTTTGCTGGGCTTGATCCCGGGGGTTAGGC
>JBEKRJ010000450.1:0-4809 GCA_049518835.1 Solirubrobacteraceae bacterium | reverse complement strand
GGGGCAGCGGCGACCACTGGCGCCAGGACGGCGCTGGGCCAAAATACGCGTTGGTGTTCACCGACCGACCGCTCGGCAGCACCTCCTTGTCGCCACAATCAGGAACTGACGAGGACCGTGACACGCGTAGTGCGGAACGGTAAGAGGGAGGGCCTGCGACAGACCGGAAATCGTGCATATGCCTACGTACGCGCGGCCGGTCGAGGCCGAGAGCTGAGCGGCACCAGATCGTGGTCCGCGAAGACGGGCGTCCGCCCGGCACCCGACTTCTCCTTTGCGACTGGGCCGGCGTAGGTGCGAACTCATCCTTCAACGGCCTGCAAGAGCCTGCGCGTGGGCACCGACTGAAACTAGGTCACCTGCGCCGGTCGAAAATTAGGCCGCCCGCAGGCTGTCGCAAATGGCCGTGGAGCGTAGCACCGAAAGCAGGTCCGGGTGGATCTGACAATGATTCCCAGAATCCTGTACATGCTTGCGCCGCCGGGGGACGTCACACAAGCACCCAAATGTCACAACCGGGTAACCGGCTTCCCGGCCTCATTTTGGACCCGGTGTTGTAATTGATCTCGCGATCTCGCCTGTCGTCGGCTGAAAGCGGAGGCCGGAGCTCGACCGCGAGCGTTGACGTCGACATCTCCGGATGCGCCCTCCTCGTAGCCCAAAGGGGGAGCCACCGTGAGCCTTCGATGTAGACGCCTCGCCCGCGGATCTGGGCCGGAACCCGATCCGTTCCACGGCGTCAGGATGGCCTCACCGGCACTCGGGTCCCGGCTCGCGGCGAGGCTCACCGACGCGGACGCGGTGCTTCGCATCCCGCTTGGCGGACGGCCTACGACGCGCCCTTGATCTCGGGGACCTCTGCCAACCAGCGGAGCCCAGCCTGAGGGCGAGGGCCGGGTCGGAGGCCAGGCCCGGAACGCGCGGCGAAGCTCCATCGAGCATCGACCGCGAGCTCAGGCTCGGGGGGGCGTGGAGCGAGCGATCGCGATGTACCAGAAGCCACCCCCGATTCAGTGCCCCAAGAGCCAGAAAGAAGGCTGCCCAGCCATAGACGGCGTATGAGAGGCACACGATGCCCGCGGTGGCCGCGACAAAGCCACCGGCAACACGCGTGACCCCAAAGGCGCGGAGGTGGCGGTACTCCCAGGGATTGATCAGGCGTTGCACGCCGGGTCGTGGGGGATATGCCCACCACCCGCGCAGACGTCTCGGAGCGGTGTTGTCGTTGGGTTTGTTCATCGGGATGCCTCCCGCGGCTGTAGGTGATCGACATCCGATCACCTACTAATGTGATATCACATTATGAGTCGCTTGTCAATAGGTCGCGTTCCTAGCGGCGTCCTCTCCAACAAGCCCTAGACGACGCGATCACACCGCACCGGCGCTACGCTCCCATCGAGATCAGCAGCCGGAATGCGCGAACGTCAGGACGTCGTTCTGCATGTCGCCGATCGTCGCGATCTGCTCTCACTGGATTCGGTACCTCGCCGACAGAACCCGACCACCCCATGTTGGCCTGCGGGCGAGTGACATCCACGTCGTAGGGCTGCGATTGCGAAACGGAGACGTGATCCGCCGAACCCGTCGCGCGCGGCGCTGGCGACTGACGCGACCAGGTCGTGATCGTCGCTGACGCCCACGATCTTCGCGACGCCGTTCGTGAGGCCGTCAAAGTTCGCCACCGGGGTCGGACCGCACCGGACCGTGAACGCCTCACGCGCGACGTTCGGCGCGTTCAGGTCCCGAACGAGCCAGTCGGCGGCCCGGTAGACCCACACGTCGAGTCCAGACGACCCGAGCCTCGCAACGATCGGGATCGACGAGCTCATCAGGAAGCATCTTCTGCTCGACGACGGTCATGTCAAGGCTCCACGATCGGCCCGCCGCCGAAGGCGGCGATCGGCGTGCTGAGCCCCAGCGGCTCGACCAGCATCTGCATCCCGCGGGGCGGCCGGCCACTGGTAACCACGGACTGGATCCCCGCATCGCCCAACCCGCGCACAGCCTCGATCGCACCCTCGATGAGGAGCTTGCCCTCCGTCGCGAGGGTCCCGTCGACATCGGCGAGCAACAGCCGGATTGACGGCCACGGATCACTCATCGCAGAACTCTGGCGAGCGTGGTCACGACCTCACGCGACAGACCATCGACGCAGCACCGCGCCGTCCCGATCAAACGGCGGTCTGAACCGCTGCGCCTGGTCCGACTGGCCGTCTAGAGCACCCCCCTATCGGCGAAAAGCGCGCCTCCGATGACGGTTGACTGGCCGCACGGCCGCTTCGCGGTGGCGGGACCATGGGGGCGGCGCGGAGACGCGGGCTCTCGCCGGGATCCGACCCTGCGTGGCGCGGCGCGACTGCCTTTGTTCTCACGCCGGTGCGGGCCGGGCTATCGCGACACGAGACACGGCGGTGGTACACCTGCGTCATCGCCGCGGCGCGGACGATCGCTTCCGTCCCTGCGAACGCGTGCGTCTTGCCTGCCACGCAGGCGCGGAGCGTGCCGGCGGCGGACTTCTGCTGTTCAAGCTCGAGCGAGCTCATGCGTTCGCCGACGAGCAGAACTCCGGCGCGGCTCAAGCTGCGCCCGACACCCTTCGTCCCCATCGCGCCGAGGGTGAACGCCAGCGCGCGCTCGGGTTATGTAGCTCGCCAGTCGACACCGCCCCCCTGCCGGCACCGCCCAGCTCACTGCCACCTCGGCCGCCGCGTTCGTGCTCGGCTCCGACGGCATCACTTGCACCAATACGCCCGGCGCCGAACCCATCGCCCGCAAGTCCCTCCCCAGCGGACACAACCCCTACGTACCGCGTCCGGGTTTTCCTGCGGCCGATGCTCTCCCCGCGCCGCGGCGCGCAACCAGCGACCAGCCTCCCATCCCAGCGACACTCGTTCTGGCCAGGAGGCCCTCTCCGCCCGTTTCTACTCGGCGAGGCGCACGATCAACTCCTTTGCCGGTCCTCAACCCTGTCCGTCCGCGAACAACTGCAAGAACAGCAGGTGGCCGGCGCCTCTGATGAGCTGCGGTTGCATCCACACGTTCGCGCCAAGCGCTGTGCCGCCGAACATGAGCGCGACGAGGCCCACCCGGACGCGTCTCTCAACTGTCACGACGCCGCCCGCGCCGGTCGCGGGCTAAGCCAGACCGCGGTCGAGGCAAGGCTCGGACGCCTACGTGAGCTGGGTGTCTCGATTGCCGTCGACGACTTTCGGATCGGCTACTCAGTAGCGCAAGCGATCTTGCGGCTCGCGCGGACCACGCTCCCTCGGACAACCGCAGAGAGCATCGAAACAGAGGATTAACTCGACGCGTTGCGCGAGTCTCGCGCGCGCCACGCAAGTCTCAAGGGTCCTGGCGGGCTCTGGTCGACCGCCCGGCAGCTCCCTGCCACTCGTGTCCCAGTTGAAGCACAGCAGCACCCGGCGGGGCGCCTTAGAGCAGACAGATGCACTGCGGTGACGGCCGCCCACCAAAGGAAAGGGCTCGCATCGGGCTCCACAGACCATGAGCACGTCTCAACACGCGATGGTGATGCTGCGGCCGGCACACCAGCGGCAGCCGTCCGCCGCAGCAAGGATCAGCGGACGATCCCGACCGCATGGAGTGGACGCCTGCAAGCCCGAGGCGACCCTCTTGGTGGGGGATCGGACTGTCGGGCATGTTGGACGCGACGTGTGCCGCTCGCCTTCGACGCGACCGCAACTGTCTGTTTTCCCGGGCCCCGGTAGGCTGGGGCCCCCACACCGGCGACAGGAGAGCCAGATGCCAGCGGACGAGAGCGCCGCGCTGCGAGACGCGCTCAAGGGATTGAAGGACGCGCGTGAAGCGGGCGACGCTCATCGTGCCGAGGCTGCTCTCGAACATGCTCTGCTAGCGATGTCGGCCGCCGGCATCGACATGGACAAGGAGACCGTTGCCGGCGCCGTTCGGTTGCTCCGGGCGCCTGACGACAACGGCACGACACGCCTCGAAGTACACGATCAGGCGATGACCCGGCGGCGGTGGTTCGAGGTCGACGCGAGCGGGGAGGCGAAATGGAGCGACCGGTAATCGAACGTCCGTGAGGACGCTGCGGAGCGTCCGCGCAGGACGTCCAATTCCGGCGCGGCAACGCCGCATCGCGGGAAGGTCCACCGGACGATCCAACGCGGCTGGTCAGGGCGACAGCGAGGGCTGGCTCCCGGCGCTTGATGGCCGAAGTCGCGCTCACAGATCATCCACGTCAGCCAGCCAGCGAGGGCCGTCTCGTGCGTGGTCCGAGAGCTCACGCAGCTGCTCTCCTCACGCACCGGCGTGACGGCTTGAACTGCTCGCTCGATCTCGTCGGCGTGCGGCCCGTGAGGGTTTCCTCCACCACCTGTGCACGTTGGCTGGCAGCCGATCGGGCACCTGCCCCGAGCAAACACGCGCAAAAGCTCCGCGCGGCGATCGCTCTCAGCCGACGTTATGTCGAGCGTCTCGGCAGCGCTGAGTGCAGTCAATCGCCGTGACCATGACCGCGCCCGGATCAGGCGCCTCTTCGATGGGAGAAACCATTCGCCAGCCGGGTCGTTCTCGAAGCTCTCGCGCCCCAGGACCCAACGAGCATCACGGTACAACTCCACCTGCGAGCCGGATCAGCACGGAGCGCGGCTCCCCCGTCGAAGTCCACGCGCACCAGGCACGGCTTCAGAGCGGGTGGCGAGCATCAGCGCCGGAATCGCGATCGCCGCCGCCGGACTGCTGCTGTTCAGCTCAGTCGGGCCGCACACCGCATACTTCCCAACGATCTTCGCCGCCAACTTCGCGATCGGCCTCGGCATCGGCAAC
>JBEKRJ010000449.1:0-4816 GCA_049518835.1 Solirubrobacteraceae bacterium | reverse complement strand
AGCCGGGCGTGTATCTGTTCCGCAACGCGCGCGGCAAGGTGATCTACGTTGGCAAGGCGAAATCGATCCGCAAGCGCGTCGCGTCGCATTTCTCCAATCCGAGCACCCGCGCCGGCCGGGACCTCGTGCCGATGATCGACCACATCGAGGCGCTGGTCGTCCACACCGAGGCCGAAGCGCTGCTCGCCGAGCAGAACTTCATCAAGCAGTACAAGCCGCGCTTCAACATCCGCCTGCGCGACGACAAGTCCTACCCGTATATCGCGATCTCACTCGACGAGGACTACCCCCGCGTCTACTTCACGCGTGAGCGCCATCGGCGCGACCGGGCCTACTTCGGGCCGTTCAGCAACGCCAAGCGCGTGCGCTCCACGCTCGAGGTGCTCGGCAAGGTGTTCATGTTCCGCTCCTGCGAAGGACCCGAGCCCGGGCGCCGCAGCGGCTCTCCGTGCCTGGATTACTACATCAAGCGGTGCGAGGCGCCATGCGTCGGCTACGTCAGCCGCGAGGACTATCGCAAGGGGATCGACGGCGTGATCGCGTTCCTCTCGGGCCGCTACCGCGAGATCGAGCGCTCGCTGGAGCGCGCGATGCGCGAGGCCGCCGCCGAGCAGCGCTTCGAGGACGCCGCCCGTGAGCGCAACCGCCTACGGGCGGTCCGCTCGCTGCTCGAACGCCAGCGAGTCGCCAACGAGGCGGTCGGGACGCTCGACGCGATCGCGGTCGCGGTCGCCGGCGGCGAGGCCAACGCGCAGGTGTTCCAGGTCCGCGACGGGGTTCTGGCCGACCGCCAGAGCTTCTATCTCGACAACGAAGCGGACGGCGGCATCGGCGAGGTCGCGGAGGCCTTCATCCTGCAGTACTACACGAGCGCGATGATGGTCCCGCCGTTGCTGATCGTCCAGCACGAGCTCGACGTCTCGGCCGCGCTCGCCCAGGCGCTCAGCGATCGACGCGGCGGGCAGGTCGAGATCCGCGCGCCCGAGCGCGGCGACAAGCGCCGGATCCTCGAGCTGGCCGAACGCAACGCGCGGCTTGCCCTCGACCAGGAGAAGCTGCGCTCCGAGCGCCGGCGCCAGCAGCGCGTCGAAGCCCTCGACGGGCTCCAGCAGGCGCTCGCCCTCGACACGATCCCGCTGCGGATCGAGTGCTTCGACATCTCGACGCTGATGGGCACCAACACGGTGGCGTCGATGGTCGTGTTCGAAGGCGGCGCGCCGAAGAAGTCCGACTACCGCCGGTTCAAGATCGCAGGCGCCGGCGACGGCGCCGTCGCGATCCACGACGACTTCGCGGCGATGGAGGAGGTGCTGTCGCGCCGGCTCGCGCGCTGGGAGGCGCAGCGTGACTGCTCGCCGCACGACAAGGATTACGACCCCAGCTTCGCGGCGCTCCCGAACCTGATCGTGATCGACGGCGGCAAGGGCCAGCTATCTGCCGGCCTGCGTGCGCTGAGCGGCTTTCGCGAGCGGGGCGTGCTCGTGATCTCGCTGGCGAAGCGGATCGAAGAGGTGTTCGTCCCGGGCCGCGCCGCGCCGCTGGCGCTCGCCCACGACACGCCCGAGCTGCAGTTGCTCCAGCGCGTGCGCGACGAGGCGCACCGGTTTGCGATCACCCACCACCGCGCGCGACGCGACAAGGCGATGACGGCCTCGATCCTCGACGAGCTGCCCGGCGTCGGGCCGGCGCGCAAGCGCGCGCTGCTCGCGCACTTCGGCTCGCCCGACGCGATCATCGCGGCCAGCCGCGAGGAGCTCGAGGGGGTGCCCGGGCTGCCCGGCAAGCTCGCCCGCGAGCTGCACCGCGAGCTGCACCGGACCGGCGTGTAACGCCCGTCGCGCGCTCGGCCGGGGCAACGCCGGCGGCCGCTTCCGCCGGCAAGGGCGTCACGCACGGCCAACGTGCACGGCCAACGAAGTTTGGATCGAGGCGTGCAGCGGACCTGTTCCGCTACATGGCCGGCTGGCCGACGAAGATCGAGGGCACGACCGTGCCGATCTCGGCGCTGCCGGCACCGGGCGAGTACCTCGCGTACACGCTGCGCGAGCCGGTCGGCGTCGTCGGCCAGATCATCCCGTGGAACTTCCCGCTGCTGATGGCGGCGTGGAAGCTCGGCCCGGCGCTTGCGTGCGGCTGCACGGTCGTGCTCAAGCCCGCCGAGCAGACGGCCCGCTGATCTCCGACGAGCAGTTCGAGAAGGTGCTCGGCTACCTGCAGTCCGGCAAGGAGCAGGGAGCGCAGGCAGCGGTCGGTGGCGATCGGTTTGGCGACCGCGGTTACTTCGTCCAACCGACCGTGCTGACCGACACCTCGCCCGAGATGAAGGTCGTCTGCGAGGAGATCTTCGGCCCGGTCGTGTGCGCGATGCCGTTCGACTCGACCGAGGACATCGTCGAGCCCGCCAACGACACCAACTACGGCCTCGCCGCGGGCGTCTTCACCCGCGACGTGTCCAGGGCGCACCGCACGGCCAAGCGGCTGCGCGCCGGCACCGTCTGGATCAACACCTACCACGTGTTTGATGCGGCGATGCCGGTCGGCGGCTACAAGGAGTCCGGCTGGGGCCGGGAGATGGGACATCAGGTGCTCGACAACTACCTCGAGACCAAGTCGGTCGTGACCGCTTTGTAGGCCCCGGCCACGCCAAACCATGAGCGTCCGCCCGGCTCGGTGCGATCGCCGGCTGGGCGGACGCTCGCCCGCCCTTACGACTGCGTCGGCACGGCGGAGCACGGCGCAGCTCGCCGGCGGGAGGTCGATCAACCGCCCTTCATTGCGTCAGCAATACGGCGCTCGCCGGCGGGAGGTCGATCGAGAACGCGCCCTGCGACGGCGTCACAGTGGTGGCGACCGCTGGCCCCGCCAGTAAGCCGGTCGTGGTCTCGGCGCCGAATGTCTGCCCGCCGAGCGTCACGCCGGTTGTCGCCGCCACGCTTGGTGCCTGCAGCCACTCGAGCGTCGCGCCGGCGGGCGACCCCGGCGTCTGCAGCGCCACGATGTGGTCGGCTGCAGGGTCCTTGTTGATCAGCACGACCCGGACCGTGCCGTCGGCGGCGCGGGTCGCCCAGACCTTGACCGGGCCGGCCGGTACGGTCACGGGTAGCAGCTGCGCGCCGGGCGGGAACGCCTGTGCGAACATCAGCATGCCGTAGTACTCGGGGTGCACGAACGCCTCCCAGCCGGCGGCGGCGTGGGTGATCGTGAACAGCTCGTACGCCGCGCCGGGCAGTGTGTGCACGTTGACGCCGTCGACGCCGACGCCGGCGAACGCAAACAAGGTGTCGAGCATCCACAGCGCCGACGCGAACGTGTCGCTGACCCCAGCGCGCCCGGTGCAAGCAGCCGAGTTCAGCTCGCCGATCCGGAACTGAGCGCCGTGCGCGTGCGCGACCGCGACGAATGGCGCGACCGGTTGCGCGAGACCGGTCGACGAGCTGTCGCTGAGCAGGTTGGGGATCGACGCAAACGCCGGCGAGGCGGGGTTGGTGATGCACGCGAGCAGCGGATAGCGGTGATAGGTGACGATCCGAAGCCCCGGCTCGGCGGCGATCAAGCTTCCCAGCCCGCCCATCCACGCCGGCCCCGACAGCGCCGGGCCGGCGAGCTCGTAGCGGGGCAGCGCGGCGCGCCAGCGGGAAAGGTCGCTGATCAGGTCGTGCAGGTCATAGCCGGCGGCGCGTGCACGAAACGTGTGGCCCTGAAGGTCGCGGTACCAGGGAAGCCCCCCGTACAGGTCGGGCTCGTTGCCGAGTTCGAACGCCTCGATGTACTCCCTGCCGATGCCTGCCAGCATCGCGCGCGCCTCGGCGGCGGCGAGCGCGGGGCGGTCGCCGGCGAGGTTGATGTCCATGATCAGGTGCGCGCCGAGCGCAGCCGCCAGCGCCCGCGTAGTCGCCAGCCACCGCGGCGTGAGGCGGTAGCTGACGCCGCCGGGCGCAATCGCGCCGCGCACCGGCCACCAGGTGGCATCGGCGCTGTCGCCGCCGATTCGCAGCACCGGCGCTTGGCCGGGAGCAAGCTGGCGCAGCAGCGCCACCAGCACCGGATCGACCGCGGCCGGGTCGCGTCCGGCGTAGCTCGCGAGTGCGCCGTACTCGACCGAGACGCCCACGAACCCGGCTGGCAGCGGCTGCCCGGTCGGGGTGCTGGCGACCGCCGCGACGATGCTCGGCTGGTCGGCGAGCGCCGGCAAGGCGCAGGCTGCGAACAGCAGCGTCGCCGCGAACGCCGCCGCGACCACGCCCCGAGTGCGGCAACGTTGCACGAGCTGATCGTGCCACAGCCCGCCTGTCCGCCGAGCGCGTCAAGCTTTAGGCGATGGAAGGCTCGGCGCTGACCGACTTCGTGATCATCACCGGCTTCTCCGGCGCCGGCAAGTCGACGGCGATGGCCGCGTTCGAGGACGAGGGCTATTTCTGCGTCGACAACCTGCCCTCCGAGATGATCCGCTCGCTCGTAGATCTGTTCATGCACGCCGGCTCGAAGGTGGCACGCGCCGCGGTCGTCAGCGACGTGCGCGGCGGCAGCTACTTCGCCCGCCTGTCGGAGATGCTCGACGCGTTGCGGGCAGCTGGGTTCACGTCCCGGGTGCTGTTCCTCGAGGCCGACGAGCAGACGCTCCTGACGCGTTACAAGGAGACCCGGCGCCGGCACCCGATGGCGCCCTCCGGGAGCGTCGCGGAGGGGATCGACCGCGAGCGGAAGTTGCTGGTGCTGTTGCGCGAGCGCGCCGATGTCGTGATCGACACCAGCGGCCTGACCGCGGGGATGTTGCGCCGCCGGCTGGCCGACGAGATGCTCCCGACCCGGACCCCCG
>JBEKRJ010000448.1:0-4821 GCA_049518835.1 Solirubrobacteraceae bacterium | reverse complement strand
GTCGGGGCCGCCGTGTTCGGCACGATCTTCTCCACTGGGCTGCGCACCGATCTGCGCGGCGTGCTCAGCGGCTCGATGGCCACCCAGGTCGCGGGCGGCGGCCGGCTCACGGGCGCGCAGGTCGCGAGCCTGCCTCAGGCCGCCCGGGTCGCCTATGAGAATGGCTACGTGCACGCGCTGCGACCGGTGTTCGTGGTCGCCGCCGGCGTCGGCGTGCTCGGGTTCGCGCTCAGCCTGGTGCTGCGCGAGCGGCCGCTACGCGCGACCGCCGCGACCAGCCAGGGCGTCGAGGATGCGCTCGCGGCGCCGAAGAGCTCGAGCTCGCTCGCCGAGCTCGACCGCGCGCTGGGCGTGCTCGTCAGCCGCGAGGCACGGCGCGGGTTCAACGAACGGGTCGCGGCACGCGCCGGCGCGGACATCAGCCCGGAAGCAACCTGGGCGCTCGCGCGCTTCGGCAGCTACGGGATCCCGGGCACGCGCGAGCTGGCCCGCGCCCAAGCGGTCGAGGAGGAGCGGATCGCGGTCGTCGAGCGCGAGCTGCGCACGCGTGGATTCGTCGCCGAGCGCGACGGCGAGCCGGCGCTCACCGCCACCGGTGTCGCGGTCGCCGACCAGGTGATCGGCGCGCGGCGCGACGAGTTGCGCGCGCTGGTCGCGGACCACCCGGCGCAGCGCGCGCCCGAGGTGCAGGAGCTGCTCGAGCGGCTGTGCGTCGAGCTGTCCGGCGAGCGGCCCTGACGAGGCTCTCGTCCAGGCTCGGGCGCCTGTGACAGACCGGGCAGGCGCTAGCCTTGAGGCATGAGCGCGACGCGATCGAGGTCCAATCCGGGGGGGATCTCGAATGTGCTGACGGTGCTCGGTACCGACGAGGTTGAGCCCTACCGTGGCCGCAAGCCCCCGTGGTTCAAGGTGAGGGTTCCTGGAGGACCGAAGTACCGGGAGCTGCAGGCGCTGATCCACGAGCAGAACCTGCACACCGTGTGTCAGGAGGCGGCCTGCCCGAACGTCGGCGAGTGCTGGCAGCGCGGAACCGCGACGTTCATGATCCTCGGCGACACCTGCACGCGCCGGTGCGGCTTTTGCAACGTCAAGACCGGCAAGCCGACGTGGAACGATCCGCTGGAGCCGGCGAGGGTCGCCCGCAGCGTCGCCACGATGGGGCTCAGGCACGCGGTGATCACCAGCGTCGACCGCGATGACCTTCCCGACTACGGCGCGTCGGCGTTCGTCGGCGTGATCCGGCAGATCCGCCGCCAGGCGCCGAAGTGCAAGATCGAGGTCCTCACCCCGGACTTCCGCGGCGAGGAGATGCCGCTCGCGAAGGTGATCGCGGAGCGGCCCGACGTCTTCAACCACAACGTCGAGGTCGTCCCGCGCCTGTATCCGGTCGCCCGCCGAGGATCGCGCTTCGAGCGCTCCTGCCGGGTGCTGCGCACCGCGAAGGAGCTCGGCGGCGACGCGGTCGTGACCAAATCCGGCCTGATGGTCGGGCTCGGGGAAAGCTTCCAGGAGATGCTGGAGACGCTTGGCGCGCTGCGCGAGCACCACGTCCAGGTGATCACGGTCGGGCAGTACCTGCGCCCGACCGAGCAGCATCTGCCGATCGTGCGCTACTGGCACCCGGACGAGTTCAACGCGCTCGAGCGCGCCGCTTATGAGCTCGGCTTCGAGCACGTCGCCGCCGGCCCGCTGGTCCGCAGCAGCTACCACGCCGACCAGCACGTTCGCCAGCAGGAGCCCGGCGCAGGCCCGCTGACCGCAGAGGCGGCCGGCAGATGACACGCCGGCGCCTGATCGCGATCTTGGTCCTCGTCGCGGTGGTCGGGCTCGTCCTCGCCCCAGCCGCGCTCGCCGCCGCCGGCGGCGGCTCGGCGGGCTTCGGTGGCGGCGGCGGCGAGGGCGGCGGTGGCGGTGGCGGTGGCGGCGCCGGTCTCTACATCCTGATCCAGGTCCTGTTCCGGATCGCGCTGCTCGGCCACGGCGTCGGCGCGCTGGTGCTGCTCGGGCTGGCGCTGATCTGGGTGCTGTTCACGCGCGTGGCGCCGAAGATGGGAGCCTTCTGGAGCGCGCGGCAGGGCACTGGGCGAGCTGCCCGCCGGCGCACGAGCGAGCGCACCCGGCGGGTCGCGCGCGCGGCCGCCGAGGCGGCCGACGACGACCCCGCGTTCGCACCGGACGTCGTCCGCGTGCAGGCCGCCGCGCTGTTCAAGGACATCCAGGCCGCGTGGGACCGGGGTGACAGAACGCGGCTGCGACGGCTCGTCGCCCCCGACCTGCTGGCGGAATGGGAGCGCCGGCTCGACGACTTCGAGCGCCGCGGCTGGCGCAACCGGGTGTCGCCGATCGGCGAGCCGAAGGTCGAATACGTCGGGCTGGCCCACCGCGGCGCGGTCGACCAGGACCGGGTTACCGTGCGGATCGAGGCCCGGCTGCGCGACTACGTCGAGGACGCCTCCGGCCGCCACGTCAAGCGGCTGGGCCGCTTCAGCGAGGTCGTTCGCGTGCGCGAGTTCTGGACGCTGCGCAGGGACGCCGCCGGCCGTTGGATCCTGAGCTCGATCGAGCAGGGCGGCGAAGGCGTGCATGCGCTCGACGAGCAGCTCGTCGCGACGCCGTGGTCAGACGAGCAGGCGCTGCGCGACGAGGCGCTGGTCGAGGGCGCGGTTGCCGACGCAGTGCCGGAGGGCACGAAGATCGCCGAGGTTGCCGACCTGGACTTCGCGGGCGACGCGCGTGCCGCGGCGCTTGACCTGAGCCTCGCCGACGGGCGCTTCGCGCCGGACGTGCTCGAGGTGGCGGCGCGCACGGCGCTGCAAGCTTGGGCCGAGGCGGTCGACGGCGACGACAAGGCGCTGCTCGCGATCGCCAGCCGCCAAGCCGCGGCGGCGCTCCTGCACCCCGGCGATCCGTCCGGACGGACGCGCGTCGTCGTCCGCGGCCCGAAGGTGAAGCGGATCGCCGTGACCGCGCTCGACGCCGGCGCCGAGCCGCCGACGATGACGCTCGAGGTAGCGATCAGAGGCCGCCGCTACATCGAGGATCGTGACACGACGGCGATCGTCGCGGGCAGCCAGACACGCGAGACGGACTTCGTCGAGCGCTGGACGCTCGCGCTCACCGGCGACGCCGCCACGCCGTGGCGGATCACCGCCGTGGGCACTCCCGTCGCCGGCGCCTAGCTAGGGCCCGCGGAGGGCGAGCGCCCTAAGCTGCCTCGCCGTGATCCCGATCAAGGACAACATCCCGACCGATCGGTTCCCGTTCGTGACGGCGGCCCTGATCCTCGCCAACTTCGTCGTCTACGTCCTCGCGATCCGCCACGGAGGCTCGTTCATCAGCGGCCCCGGGAGCCTCGAGGTGTTCAAGTACGGCGCGATCCCGGACGCGCTGACGCACTACGGCGAGCACTGCGCACTGGTGCAATCGAGGTTCGGCCCGCCGGCGCCGACGATCGTCTGTAACACCGCCGCGCTGAACGCATCCGGGATCTCAGCGGAGAACCCGCTGCCGCCGTGGGAGACGGTCTTCACGGCGATGTTCATGCACGCCTCGATCCTCCACATCGGCGGCAACATGCTGTTCCTGTGGATCTTCGGCAACAACGTCGAGGACGCGATCGGGCCGCTCAAGTTCATCGCCTTCTACATCGTCGGCGGGCTCGCCGCGATCGGGCTGCAGATCGCCGTCGATCCGAGCTCGACCGCGCCGACGCTCGGCGCCTCCGGAGCGATCGCCGCGGTGCTCGGCGGCTACATCGTGCTGTACCCACGCGCGCGCGTGCTGACGCTGGTGTTCATCGTCCTGTTCTTCACCGTGATCGAACTGCCGGCGTGGGTGATGCTCGGCGTTTGGTTTGCCGAGCAGGCGGTGTTCGGCGCGGTCGGCCTGACCGACCCGGCCGGCGGCGGTGGCGGCGTGGCGTATTTCGCCCACGTCGGCGGGTTCGCGTACGGGCTGCTCGCGATCAGGCTGCTCGCCACGAACCGCAAGCAGCTACCGCCGCGCTACGCGGCGTCGTGACGTGGTCCGCCTCGCGGTGCTCACGATCGCGCTGCTGTTCACCGCCCTGCTGGGGGCGGTGACGCTGCTGGAGCTGGTTCGCGACGGCGTCAGCGCCCTCGCCGTCGTCTCGCTCTTGATCGTCGCACTGTTCACGACTGGAATCGTCGGCGCGTTGCGACATCCTCGCGACTAGTGGTGCAATCCCCGACCGTCCTTCACGCTCGCTTCAGGCCAGCCCCCGGCCGCTCGGCGACATGCAGCGCGGCTTGCCGCCGACGCTCGTAGTCGGCCAGGATGTTCGCCAGCACGGCGCGGTCGGCCGCATCCATCCGTGTGAAGCCAACGCCGATATGCGTCGCGGTCCGGCGGGCCAGCGACGCCTCGCAACGGACCGCGGTGCGCTCGCGACCGAAGAAGAACTGGATCGCGAACCGGGGCGACTCGCCGATCCCCGGACGGACCGCGATCAGCGCCCCGCCGGAGCTGAGATTCGCCGTGACCGTGTCGATCGTGGGGCCGATCGCATTGCCGGCGTCGTCGATCGTCTGCAGCTGGGCGTGGGTGATCAACGGCACTCGCTCGGCCCCGCGGCGCTGGGGCACCTGCACGCCGTCGGTGACCACGAAGTAGACCTCGTCCCCGGAAGCGGACGCGGCGCTGGCGACGCCGCGCAGGGCCACCAGCGCGCCGTGGTGGGTGAACGACAGGTACGCGGGCGAGCCGGCCTCGAGCAGCTCGAGGGTCTCCGGCAGGACCTCGCGGACCGGGATCAGCGTCGCGGTCGGCCCCAGCACGGATGCGACGATGCAATCGATGCGC
>JBEKRJ010000447.1:0-4822 GCA_049518835.1 Solirubrobacteraceae bacterium | reverse complement strand
GACTGGACCGAGCAGGCCCACCATCTGTCGGGTGCCGTGGGCCGCAACCTCACCGCGTGGATGCTCGAGCAGGCCTGGCTCGATCGGCTACCGCGCACCCGGGCGCTGCGCGTCACAACTGCCGGCGCCGAGGGCCTGCAAGCGCACTTCGGGATCGACGCGCAGCCAGCGTGATCACGCCCTCGCGCGATCGGTCGTAGCGCGACGGTCATGCTCGTGTGTGCGCCTCGCTGGGGTCCCGCCGCTGCTCGTCTCCGCCGTTGCCCTCGTTGACGTCCTGAACAACCTCACATATCGCGTCGGCGGGCCTCTCCAGATGCTCTCTGGTTGACGTCGGTTACAGCCAAAATCGCGCCTCACATAACCGTTGGCTTCGACCGCTCGGCGCAAAGCCCCGAGATGACGAATGCGAGCGTCGGCCTCGTCCAGCCTGACGCTCGGGTGCGTGGCAAATCAATCGCCGACACCGACCAGCTCGACGCGCTCAAGGTGCTAGCCGAAGCGCGGCTCGACGGCTAATCCCGGACAGTTCCGCGGTGGCTCGTAACTCAAGCGACGAAGCGGGCACGCGAGTCTCAACGACGCCGGCGGGCCGCACCGTGGCTGCTCCGAACGGCGAGCCGGCAGCTCCAGATCGCAGGCCAGATGGGTGGATCACGCCTCCAGCGGCCACGACGGTGGGGCGGCTGCTTGTTCGTGTTATGTCGCCCGGTAGGCGTGAGGTCGTGTCGTCAGACCCCGTGGGTGTTGCGGTTTGACGTCGCGGACACGTAATCGACGTGCCGGCTGCCGCCAGTCGCACGACGCCCCCGTGACGTACGACCGAAACGACATAAGTGGGCCCTGACCGGCGGGAACGTCAAGAGCGTGGCCAGGGCGGACGGCAGCCGCCCGGGCGGCAGCGTCGAACGACCCCTCAGCGCAGTTGGCTCTCGCGAGGTCTCGGACCGCCGGAAGGGAACTCGCTCGTTGATCGGGGGCGACGGTTCAGCCTGCTCTCTTGCGAGCGCTCTGGCGCGCCCTGGCGCCCGGGCTCGGCGCACTGACCCTTGAACCCGACCATCAACGAGGTCGACTTCGATGACGTCGCTGACAGCCTAGCCCTAGCCTCACCTACCGCGTCGCCGAGCCCTGGCCTTGCGCTGCTCGATGACATCGATTACGTGCGAAACTGCGAAAAGGAACCTCACATAATCGCTTAAGGCGGAAGCGATGCCGCTGCCGCGATGGTCAAGAGTCAGGGGCGATCGGGAAGGAGCGATCCCAGCACCCCTCGATCGCGGTGGCGTCGCGCCCAAGAGGAGTTGCCGTGGACATGACATACCAGCCGTTTCCTGCTGCGGCTCCTCCGAGGGTACCGGTCGTTCGACCGGCGGTGACCTCGCCCGCTACCGCGCCTCGCGCCCGATCTTTGATCGTCGCGACAACGCCGTTCCTGTGTCCAGGACGCACCAAGACAAGGAAGCGAGTGTGAGTGATACAGGCGTTGAACGCTTCCAAGTCACCGCCGGAGCCATCGCCGCCGCCGACCGCAACTACCGCGACCGCGCTCATCGAAATCACAGCAACGGCAGTCACCGCCGCCGCTACGCGCGCTGCTAAACGCCGCCAGCTCATCCGGTGCATTATCGACAACCCCGGCCACGATCGGTCGAGCCGGGCGGGTGCCTGCATCTTGCGCCTTGCGCCAAGCGGCCACGACCAAACCCCCTCGCGGCGGCGCGGGCGGCGTGCCCGCTTTGCCGCTTAAGGAGCCACCGCGGATCTGTCCGGGATTAGCCGTCGAGCCGCGCTTCGGCTAGCACCTTGAGCGCGTCGAGCTGGTCGGTGTCGGCGATTGGTTTGCCACACACCCGAGCGTCAGGCCGGACGAGGCCGACGCTCGCATTCGTCATCGCGGGGCGTTGCACCGGGCGCTCGGAATCAACGGGCAGCATGCGCCGGCTCGGCCGGCGCTCACTTCTTCCTCCGCCTACTTGCGAGCGTCCCCGAACCGGAGGGCGCGGCCTCAGTCGGCTTCTGCATTCGCGATCCGGGCTGCCGTCCATCGGCGCTTCTGATGTGCACGAACTCGAGCGTCGAATGCGGACTCTCATTCGAGAGCGGCAACCAGAGGGCGCGTCGGAGCTCCGCTTCGTCTGACGGCGCAGCCGACACGTCGCGCAACGGCGCATCGACGTGAGTGGGGAGGCTGGCGTCGCCGGACCCGCCGACCAGATTGGGCGTGGCTGCATAGCGCCCCGGGACACGCCGTGCCTGCAACACTTGCCTTCGGCCGAAACCCGTCGTCCGCGCCGCCCGGTCCAGCCCCGAGAACGCCTGAGGAGCCGATGTCGACCTCCCCCGCAGATTTCAACGCAAAGATCATCGACGAGTTCCGCGCCAATGCCGGGCGGGTCGGCGGGATGTTCGAGTCCATGCCGCTGCTGCTCCTGCACCACACTGGAGCGAAGTCCGGCAAGCAGCGCGTTAATCCGCTCGCCTACCAGCGCGACGAAGACCGCTACGTGATCTTCGCCTCGAAGGCCGGCGCGCCGACCAACCCAGACTGGTATCACAACCTCAAGGCCCATCCGAAGGTGGCCATTGAGGTCGGGACCGAGACGATCACCGTGGTGGCCAGCGAAGCGAGCGACGACGAGCGCGAGCGGCTGTTCGGCGCTCAGGCGGAGCGATCGCCTCAGTTCGCCGCGTATCAGGACAAGACGGACCGCGTGATCCCGGCGATCATCCTGACGCCGACCTCCGCGACCTGATCTCGCGCCCCGGTTGGGTCTCGCGGGGGCCTGATCATCGATGAGGAGAGTGGGCGCGAGCGCGACAATGGAGCGCGCATCAATGAGGCCCTCGAGGGGCAAAGCAGCGCGGCAGACCCGAAGCTCCTGACGTCTGCGCTTTGCTGGGTCAATCGCCCGCGCCCGCCGACAAGGATAGCCAGCGGCGACCGCGTTTACAAGATCTGATGCGCGGCTGGAGCCTTCGCGTGGCGTGGATCCGCAACTCCTTCGCGCCGCCGTCTGTCACTGCGCCGCCAACTCTCGGTCGCGGCGCGCCCCGCCTCGACGGAGTGCTTGCAAGAACGCTGCAAGCACCGTCAGTTCGCCGGTCAGCACGTCCAACGACGCGGCGTAGGTGGATCGGGCGTGGGCATCCATCGCGGCCCATGTCATCGTTCCGGTCACGGCCGGACCTCCTTCGTATGGGGTCAGCCGGAACCCATCTCCGGCCAGTCAAACCCCCGCACATTGCGATCGAGGTCCGGCCTTCGACGCTCGCGGCCATGCACCTCCATAGGGTCCCGGTGTTTAAAGTAGGCAGCATCCCGGTGCGGGGGACAAGTCCTCACTCACACCGATGCGCCGCGGCCGGCTCCCAAACTGCTGCTGCCGACACGCTATCCGCGTGGACCGCCTAGAAAGACTGAGCGGCCGCAACGCTCGCGCGGACGCCGCGCTGGGCTGATCACGGGCCCTGACGTATGGGAGGTCGCGATGTGGCTCGATGACCTTGCTGACGTCGGAGACCCGGCCGAGACGCTCGCCAGCGAAGGTGTCGTCACGCGCGCTCAGATCGATACCGTCGTGCGCTACCGAGCCGCGTACCCGGACGAGATCCAAGCCCGGATCAATCTGCACCGCAGCCACACCGCAGCCACACCGCGGCAGCAGCCTCCGCTTGAAGCTCCTGCTCGATGAGATGTACCCGCCTGCGCTCGCGCGAGCGCTGGCGGCGGTCGGGATCCACCAGGCGACGACGATCTCCGATCTCGGGATGAACGGCGCTCCAGACCCCGAGGTGTTCGCGTGCGCAGTCGCCCAACACCACGTTCTGCTGACCGAGAACGTCGCCGACTTTGTCGCTATCGCCGCCCAGCACTCCACTACGGGCGCGCACCATCCAGGCCTAATGATCGCCCTCTCAAACCGCTTCACACGCAGACCCTCAGGGCACCGCACACTCATCGACGCCATCCGCGCCCACGACGCTACGAGCTGACCGACCGGATCGTGTACCTCGAGGCGCCCACGCCCTGAGCGACCGAGAGTGCCTCCCCGGTGGCGGCCTCCGCGGAGCAGCCAGACGAACTGTTCTCACGGTTCGCCCGAAACCAGGGGCCCGGGCGTGCCAATGTAGACGAACGCGGTTGCCTAGGCACGCTTCATTGGAGCGCTGACCATCCGACCGGCCTCCGGGCCGTTCGGGGCTCTCCTCCGCTCATCGGCCGGGCTGGCGGTTCAAAAGCGCGCGGCGCGTGTCCGCGCGGGTCGGTGTCCGTGTCGACCGAGACCGGTGACGGCAGCTCGGCGGCTCCTGGGCTGCGCGGTGCGGTCTCTCAATCGGGGAGCGCTCGTGTCTAGAGTGATTCGGAGCGGAGCTGCGCGGCGGTTGCCCCTCCCTGGGGAATTCGGGCGTGTGGGCCGGCGGACTCTCATGGCGGCGACCACTCGCGATAACGAAGGCGGCTCGGCCGGTCAGATGCCCGACGAGTTCAACGCGCGGCGTCTGATCCGCCGTCTCGCGGGGCTTGGGGTACTGGTCGGGCTGGTCGCCCTCGCCGTGGGGTCGCTACCGGGCCTGGGCACGCTGCGAACCCGCTTTGGGCAGGCCGACGCTGTGCTCGTCGGGTTGATCGGCGTGCTGAAGCTGGGTTCCTGCCTGTCGAACGTCCTCGCCTTTCGTGATGTCTTCTGCCCGCGAATGAGCTGGCGGTTCAGCTATCAGCTGGGGATGGCCGAGCAGGCGACCAACGTCCTGCTCCCGACGGGTGGAGCGGGTGGGCTCGCGCTCGGGGCCTGGGCGCTGCGCCAGGGGAGCATGTCGA
>JBEKRJ010000446.1:0-8445 GCA_049518835.1 Solirubrobacteraceae bacterium | reverse complement strand
TCTTGGCGTGGAAGATGACGGTCTGCGTCCGCGGCCACGACTACCTGAAGTCGCCGGCCGGCGAGGTCGTGTACGAGAACCGCTACGTGATCTGGGGCCGGATGGCGTGGGGCAAGCTGAAGGACTACGAGGTCTACGAGGACACCGAGAAGGCGAGGGCGCTTGACGACTACCTCGCCGCCAATCAGCCGGCGCTGATGGCATTCTGAGCCTGGTGCTCACGGGAGCCGTGGCTGGCGCATTTGCGATACTCCGGCGGGCATCTAGGCTGCGGCGGTGGCCGCCGGAGTGAGGAGGGAAGCGGCGCGATGGCGGTGGGCATCATCACGGGGTCTGGCACACACGCGCTTCCAGGGTTCGACGAGGCGACGGTCGAGTCCGTGCCGACGCCGTTCGGCGAGGCTTCCGTGACGCGTGGAAGTTACGACGGGGTGTCGGCGCTGCACGTCTCGCGCCACGGCGCCGGCCACGCGCGGCTGTCCAATCACGTCACCCATCGGCCCAACATCTGGGCGCTGAAGGAGCTCGGCGCCGAGTTCGTGATCGCCTGCACCGCGTGCGGAGCGGTCGATCCGACGCTGCCGCTCGGTTCGCTGGTCGTGTTCGACGACCTGCACTTCCCCTTCAACCGGCTGCCCGACGGCAGCTTGTGCACGTTCTTCACCGAGGCGGGCGACGTTGCGCGCGGACACTGGATCCTGCACGGCGGTCCGTTCTCCGCGGCGCTGCGCGAGGCGCTGCTCGCCGCCGCCGAGCAATCCGGGCACGCCGCTCGCGACGGCGGCGCCTACGGCCACGTCGATGGGCCGCGGTTCAACACGCCGTGCGAGATCGCCGCGCTCGCCGACTACGCGAACGAGGTTCGGCCCGGCGAGCCGACTCCGATCGCGAAGCTGATCGAGCTGATGGGTGCCAGCTCAGCGATCTTCGCCGACGTGATCCGCGCCGCGCTCCCGCGCCTGTCGGACCCCCGGCCTGTGGCCGCCGGCACCGTCTATCGGTTCGCGGGTCCTCAGGGATGAGTGCTCGCCGCCCGGCCGTGCTCGTGATGGTGCGCGCGCCACGGCGCGGCGAGGTCCGCCGGGCGCTCGAGCCGCTGCTGGGCGCCGGCGGCTGCGTGGCGCTGCAGTCGACGTTGATCACGCAGGCGGTCCAGTGGGCCAAGGCGGTCGCCGGGGACGCGGTCCACGTGGCTCACGACCCGCCCGATGCCGCCCCCGAGCTGCGCGCGCTCATCGGTCCCGGCACGGCCCTGTTTCCCCAGAACGGCGAGGGCATCGCGGCGCGGCTGGCCGATGCGGCCGCGCGGGTGTTCGGTCGCGGCAACGGTCCGCTGCTGATCGTCTGGCCTGACCTGCCGCGGCTGCGCCGCCAACATGCGACCGCCGCGCTGAGCGATCTCAGCAACAAGTGCGATGTCGTGCTCGGCCCGGTGATCGACGGCGGCCTGTACCTGATCGCGATCCCGCGGCCGCTGCCGCGGCTGTTCGCGCTGCCCGAGCAGGCGTGGCGCAGCCGCGACGTGATGGCGATCGCGAACGCCGCCAGGCGGGACGCCGGGCTCGAGCTCGGGCTGCTGCGCGCCGAGCGCGCTCTGCATCGTCCCGCCGACGTCCGCGCGGCGCTGGCCGATCCGCTGCTCCCCGCGCCGATCGCCCGGGTCCTACTGGGCGCGTTCAGAGCGCCGCAGGCGGGCGCCCGCGGGTCCTGACGGGCTGCGGCCGCAAGCGCTTGGATGCGCTCGCTCGCGGGTGTCGACAGTGCGGGCGCGACGCGGCGCGTGAACGCGCCGCCGGTCCGACTGGGGAGCCTGGATTCGAACCAGAACCGGGACGTCCAAAGCGTCCTGTGCTGCCGTTACACCACTCCCCACCGACGCGATTTGCGGAGGCTTCACGTTATCTGATCGGTGACCTCCGGCCAGGCTCAAGCGCGAACGTGCGCTTGTTCGCAACCGCGGCCGCCGCGCAGGCGGCCGGCTTCAGGGCGTGCAAGCGCTGCCGTCCGGACGCGACCCCAGGGTCGCCGGAGTGGGATCGTCGAGCTGACCTCGTCGGCCGGGCGATGCGGCTGATCGCCGACGGCGCCGTCGACCGCGACGACGCCGGGCGGATTGCGCGCCGCTGTACGCAGCCACCCCGTCGACGGCGCCGGCGGAGCGATCGAGCTGCGGCTACCGTACCGGGCGCCGCTCGATTTCGACGGCCTGGTCCGCCGTTCGCCGGGGCGCCGCGTGCCGGGACACGTGGACGCCCACGAGCTCGCACTGCGGGCGGTGCTCGGCCAGCAGGTGTCGATCGGGGCGGCGGTGACGCTCGCCGGTCGGCTCGTGGCCGCGCACGGCGATGCGCTGGTCCGTCCGCTCGGCACCGTCACGCACCTGTTCCCGACCGCTGCCGCGGTCGCGAGCGCCGACCCCGGCCGGCTCGCGATGCCCGCGCCGCGGGCAAATGCACTGCTGACGCTGGCGGCGGCCCTCGCCGACGTCCGTACTTTTCCGCCTGGGTTTGCAGCGATCTCCCGATGACGGACGCGGGCCGGTCACGGATCATGCAGCCCTGCAATCTCGGACAGGAGCCGGCATGACATCCACGAGCAGCAAGTTCGCCAGGGCATCCGCTAGCGGGCTATTCGTGGGCCGGACGGTGACTCTCGCAGCCGCCGGCTGCAAAGGCGTGGTTGGGGACGTCCGCTCGCTCGACCAGGTCAACGCGGCAACCGCCGACGTTGATGCGAGACGGAAGGCCGGGAGCTTGCGCTCCCAGCTGCTCAAGCCCTGATCGACGACGACGCGAGCCGGCGGCTGCGCAACCAATTCTTGCAGCCGCCGGCCGTCGTCGGGCTGTGATCGCCTACGATCCTGGCGTGAGCGGACCCGTCGTCGTGATCCTTGCCGCGGGGCAAGGTACGCGGATGCGATCGGCCACGCCGAAGCTCCTGCATCAGCTCTGCGGGAGGCCGCTGATCGCATGGCCGGTGACCGCGGCGCTCGAGGCCGGCGCGGGCACGGTCGTGCTCGTCGAGGGCCCCGAGGGGCGGCTGGCGGAAGCGTTCGACGGCCGGGTCGAGGTCGCGGTGCAGCGCCAGCCGCTGGGCACTGCCGACGCGGTCCGCGCCGCGGCCCGCCAAATCGACACCGACAGCACCGTGATCGTGCTCAACGGCGATGCGCCGCTGGTCAGCGCGGAGATGATTCGCGGCTTGATCGCCGCCCACGACCACGATCGCGCCGCCGCCACGATCGCCACCGCGGTGCTCGAGGACCCACAGGGCTACGGTCGCGTCGTGCGTGCGCCCGACGGGACCGTCGAGCGGGTGGTCGAGACCAAGGCGCCGGGCGACGCGACCGAGCTCGAGTTGCGCATCCGCGAGATCAACACCGGCATGTTCGCGTTCGACGGGCGGGCGCTGCTGGCGGCGCTCACCGAGGTCAGCAGCGACAACGCCCAGGGCGAGCACTATCTCCCCGACGTGCTCCCGATCCTGCGCGCGCAAGAGCGCACCGTCGTCGCCTTCGAGCTCGGCGATCCCGCCGGCGCGCTCGGCGTCAACGACCGGGCCGCACTCGCGCAGGTCCGAGCAATCGCCCAGGAGCAGATTCACCGCCGGCTGATGCTCCGTCGACAGCGTGGTCGCGCCGTTCTCCTGCATCCACGGCGCCACGGTGGTCGGGGAGCTGGCGACGATCGGACCATCGACGACGCTGATCGACGCGCGCGTCGGCGACGGCGCCACGGTGCTGCACTCCCATGTCGACGGCGCCGAGATTGGCGACCGCGTCACGGTCGGCCCATTCACCTACCTTCGACCTGGAACCGTGCTGCGCGCCGGCGCGAAGGCGGGGGCGTACGTCGAGATCAAGAACTCGGACGTCGGCCCGGGCGCGAAGGTGCCACATCTGTCCTACATCGGCGACACCACGATCGGCGAGCGGACCAACATCGGCGCTGGCACAATCACCGCCAACTACGACGGCAAGAACAAGCACCGGACGCAGATCGGGGCCGGGGCGTTCGTCAGCGTCGACACGATGCTGGTCGCGCCGGTCAGCGTCGGCGACGGTGCCTATACCGGCGCCGGCTCGGTGATCACCGAGGACGTGCCGGCGGGGGCGCTGGGGATCGCGCGCGGGTCTCAGCGCAACGTCGAGGGGTACGCGCGGCGGCGCCAGGATCGCGATCTCGGCGATCCGCAGGCCGGTGGCGCCGGCGGGCAAGAGCCCCGATGAGCGTGACGATCCCGTCGGTCCCCAGGGGTAGACTGCGCGAGGCTGTGAGCGTGCTGGAGACGAGCCTCGTGTCGAGCGACCTGCGGTACGGCTATGACAAACGGCTGATGCTGGTCGCGGGCCGGGCCAACCCCGAGCTGGCCGCCAAGATCGCCTCGAAGCTGGGCGTCGCGCTCGGCGGCGTGAAGCTGAACACGTTCTCCAACGGCGAGGTCTACTGCCGCTACGAGGAGTCGGTGCGCGGCGCGGACGTGTTCATCGTCCAGCCCACATCCGCCAACCTGCACAACGGGCTCGGGACCAACGACGCCGTGATGGAGCTGCTGGCGCTGATCGACGCGGCCGTCGGCGGGTCGGCACACCGCGTGATCGCGGTGTGCCCGTGGTACGGGTACTCGCGCCAGGACAAGAAGTCCGCCCCGCGCGAGCCGATCACCGCGCGGCTGTTGGCGCGGATGCTGGAGGCCGCCGGGAGCGACCGAATCCTGACGATGGACCTGCACTCCGGGCAGATCCAAGGCTTCTTTCAAAAGCCGTGCGACCACATGACGGCGCTGTTCATGCTGACGCAGTACTTCGCCGATCTCGGGCTCGAGGATCTCGTCGTGGTCGCGCCCGATGCGGGTCGGGTGAAGCTGAACAAGAAGTTCGCGTCCAAGATCGGCGCGGACCTCGCGATTCTCAACAAGGAGCGTCCCGCCCAGCAGGTTGCCGAGATCGGCTACGTGATCGGCGACGTCGCCGGCAAGACCGCGGTGCTCGTCGACGACATCATCGACACCGCCGGCACGCTGAAGGCGGCCGCCGACGCTGTGCTCGACGCCGGCGCGCGGCGCGTCTACGCCGCCGCCACGCACGGCGTGTTCTCGGGCGACGCGTGGGAGAACCTCGCGGCTGCGCGCTTCGAGCAAATCGTCGTGACCGACACGATCTCGCTGCCGCCCGGCGCGCCGGAGAACGTTCGCGTGCTGTCGTGCGCCGACCTGCTGACGAACTCGATCCGCCAGATCTTCACCGACGGGTCGGTGAGCGACGTGTTCGGCGGCGAGAACCAGCTGTTCTGACGGGACCGGACGGCCGTGGGCGAGCGTGAGGACCCGCAGCTCGGGAGGCTCGTGCAGAGCGACCGCGCAGCGCGCTTGATGGAGCTGCTCGGGCTCACCGAGGACGAGCTCTGCGCAGCGCTCGACGTCGATCCACTGGCGCTGCTGTCAGGCCAGCTCGAACATCGCAGCGAGCTGCCGATTCTGCTGGACCTGCTCGACGAGGCCCGCGAGCGGGCCGGAGCGGCGATGCTGCGACGCTGGGTTCGATTCGGGCCGCCGGGAGGCGCACCCGTCGACGCGCTCATGCGCCGCGACTTCGTCGCGTTCGAGGACGCGGTCAACGAGCTCGCCGAGCGCGGGTTCGTGCTTCGGGGCGGGCGGCGTGACGGGTGAGCCGTTCACCCACACGTTGCGCGTCCGCTATGCCGAGTGCGACATGCAAGGGGTGGTGTTCAACGCTCACTATCTCGCCTACTTCGACGCCAGCGTCACCGAGCTGTGGCGCGCCGCGTTCGGCGGCTACCGGGTGATGCTCGACCGCGGCGTCGACGTCGTCGTCGCCGAGGCGACGGTGCGCTTCCGGGGCGCGGCGCGGTTCGACGAGCAACTGGCCCTGAGGATCGCGATCACGCAGCTCGGTCGCACGAGCATCGCCAGCTACCACGAGATCTGTCGCGACGGCGACCTGCTCGTACACGGCGACATGCGCCACGTGTGCGTCGACCGCGAGCTGGTGGTCAAGACGCCGATCCCGGACTGGGTGCGCGAGGGGCTGGCGCCGTGGGTGGTGGCGCCGGCAGCCCCCGCCGGCGCCGCATCGAATCGATAGGGCCCGCCGGCGGTGGGCCTTCCGCGGCCGGCCCCGCCGGCGACCTCGGCCTACGAGCTGGCTTTGCGCGCTTTCTTCTGCCCGGGCCAGAGGCCCGTGAGGTAGTGAAACCACTGCGCGCTGGCGCGGTCGACGACCGCGGCGATGCCGGCCAGCGTCGCTGCCCGCAAGGCCGCGGCACCCACGACCTTGGGAAGGCTCGCCTCCGCGGTCGTCGGGGGCGGCGGCTCGGCGTCGTCGACGAGCGACCACAGTTGCTTGAACACGTTGTTGCCAAGCCTGGCGCCAATCACGGCGGCGATGATCGCGAACGGCTTGTAGAGGATCTTGACCACATCTGCAGGCTACCCGTTCTGGCGATGCGCCTTATGGCCAGCGCGTCATCGGGGGCTTGCTCCAATTGGCGCTGGACCTGCCGCGGTGCTTGTGGGTAAATACGCCATGCGAACAACTGTCGATCTGAGGGGGCGCGGTGCTCGATCAAGATCCCAAGTCATGGAATGACGGCTCCGAGGAGTTGTTGCGTCGTGCGCTGTTGGATGAGTCCTCGGGCGTGGCGGTGTCGCTTCGAGTCGGCGGCCTGCCGGTGACCGACGCGGTAACGGTCATCTTCCACGGGCGCCGGGATCTCGGCACGCTGCAGACGTATGTGATGCGCGGCAGCCGCGCGGCCGGCGCGACCGTCGCGGCCAACGAGCTGCTGCGGGTCCCGTGCGATCTGGACCTCGCGGACGCAGGCGATCGCGCCGAGGCCGAGCGCCTGTACGTCGAGCAGGCAACCGCGCTGCGCGATGCCCTGGTCGGCGCAGACGTGGTGCTAGACGTGTGGCGCGAGCCGCTGCGCGATCTCGTCGGCACGAGCGTCACCGTCGATCATTCGGTTGAGCTGTCGGTCAGGCTGCCGGCGCACCGCTTGTTGCCGACCGCGCTGATCGCGCGCGAATCGCAGCTCGTCGTCACTCCGGTGGTCGGCGTGCGAACGTTGGCAGAGGGGCAGCCGCCGATCGGGATCGCTTGCGCGCAGCAGGACCTCTCGCGGATCTATCCGCTGGTAGACGATCCCGAGCGCTGCGTCGAGGACTTTCTCGAGCTTGCGGCCGAGCACGCCCGGGCCCTCGCCGAGCGGCTCGACCACCAAGAGGCGTCGATCGAGCGTTTCCTGGAGCTCAGCGACTCGTAGCCGGCGCACGGGCACCGCGCGCCTCTGGTTAGCTCTGGAGGCTGATGCGCCGGCCCTTGGTCATTGCTCTGATCGCGCTTGCGGTCGTCCTGTTCCTCGTGATCAGCGCGCTGTTGGCACGCGCGTTCAGCGCCGAGGGGGCAGAGCGCGGGGCGATTACGAGCCTCGTCAAGGCGGAGGCGGGCGGCGATCAGGGCGACGTGGTCGACGAGATCACCGGCTGCCGCGTCGACCCTGCTTGCCGCGCGCGGATTGCAGCCGAGGTGGCGGCGCTCTCGCACGCCGGCTCGGTCTCGATCCTGACGCTGGCGCCGTCGACGAGCTTCTCGATCGTCGGCACGACCGGTACCGCACGAGTGGCGTGGGACGTCGGCGGCTCGCTCCCGATCACCCAGTGCGTGCGCGTGCGGCGGGTCGGCAACGTGCTCAGCGGGCTGCGAATCGAGCTGCTCGCGATCACGCCGCGCCTACCGGCGGACGCCAACTGTCCGGTGCGCTTCTAACCGCTCAGGGCCCGCGGAGGAATTAGTGGGGGAATTTGGTGAGTGGCTGGGCGTGGCTGGCGCCGCCGGCTCGCCCCGATAGTGGTGCTCCGTGTGGGCTTGCAGGAGCACTGCGAACGGTTGGTCGAGTTCAGCGGCGAGCTGTTCGTGTCGATGAACCGTCTGCTCAGCGGCGCTGAGCTGGGTGCTGCCCGCGAGGGCTGGTCTTGGCTCGTAGGCGCAGGTACGTCGTTCCAGCCGCGACGCGCGCGTCGGCGTCGCGACCGGCACGTGAGCCGGCGCCAAGCACGCGCGCCGCCTCCCGGCCCCGCCCGCGCTGCCACGACAGATGGCTCGTTTCCCGCCGCGCGCGGGGCCCGTCTGGACCGGTGATCGCTTCCGGTCCAGCGGCGGTGAGGACCTCGTGGGACTCGCGAAGATCCGCTGCAGGGTCGAGCGTCTGCCGGTACGAGACGTGGCTCCCCGTGCCGCAGCGAGCTGGCGACCGACCACCATCTACGGGGTTCACAAACCTAACGGAGCACTATTACCTAACTAACTAACTAAGCCCCGCAGCCGCCATCACCGGTGCCGTGCACCGGCTGGCGGTGGGGTGTGTGCGCTGGCCGGCGCGGGGGCGGGGGCAGCCGCCCGGCAAGGCCCCCGTGGCCGTCGCGCAG
>JBEKRJ010000445.1:0-4842 GCA_049518835.1 Solirubrobacteraceae bacterium | reverse complement strand
ACAGGTGCTCGTGTCCCGCGCGCGCGTACCGCACCGCGACCTGCGCTCCTGCTTGCTCCTGGTCGGACAAAGAGGCGAAAGTGCCGCGGCGCCAGGGGCGCCCCAAAACCGCCCAATTTGCAGGCTAGTCTACATAATCAATGTTATCGAGCGTTAGTTATGGAAACCGACGACGAGCCGGGGTGTCCTGCTACTAATCCGCTCGTGGCGGCCTCGCAACGAGCAGAATCCGCTTCTACTAACAAGCAGGGCAGCAGTCGTGCGGTCGCGGCCGCCGTCAAGCGGTGTCTCCGAGAGCTCGAGCGGGCTCCGCTCGCACCGCGGACCAAGGACGCCTACGGCCCAACACGTCGGCGCCTACGGTGCCTGGCAGGCGGACCGCCCAGACAGCGCGAAGGCGCTCGCCGACCCGAAGGCGAGGGATTACGCCACTCGGGACTTTAAGCGGCATCTGAAAGTCAAGCGGGGCTGGAAGCCGGCATCGGTCAACCTCGCGCTCGCCGCCGTCGACCACTTCAACCGATTCCTCGGCCTCGGGCCCGCCAACGTCAAACGCGAGCCGCTTCGGCAGACGGCGCCGAGAGCGCTTGCCGAAGATCGGCAACGCGCCTTGCTGCGAGCCGCCGAGGATTCGAAACCCAGGGATCGCGCAATCGTGACGCTGTTGCTGTACACCGCGCTCCGGCTGCACGAGCTGAGGGCGCTCGACGTCGCAGACGTCGCGATCTCAGCGCGCAAGGGACTATTGATCGTCCGCTCGGGCAAGGGCGACGTCTATCGGGAGATCCCGTTGAACCCATCCTGCCGCAAGGCACTCGAGCACTGGTTGAAGGAGCGCTGTGCAGCCGACGGCGAGCGGGCGCTGTTCGTCGGTCCGCAGGGCCGACGGCTCCGCGCGGGCGGTCGACCTGGTCGTGCGCGGTGTCGCAGCTCGAGCGGAGCTGCAGCTGTCGGCGCACGTCCAGGCACACGTGCGTGACCAACCTCGTCCGCTCGGGCAACGACCTGGTCCTAGTCGCGGAGCTTGCGGGTCACCGACGGCTTGAGACCACGCGCCGCTACAGCCTTCCATCGGCCGCCGACCGCCATGCGGCGATGGACGCGCTTGAGTTCGACGATTGACTGATCGTGGTCGCTTAGCGCTATTGCGCTAATTCCTGTTCCGTTCTTCCCCGGACCCCTCACCGGCCCGGCTGGCGTGAACGGGGCGGGGGTGTACGACCCCTCCGGGGTCACAACAACCATGCCGGCTACGCCGACCCGCCGGGGCGGCGTAGCTGGCGACCGTGAGGCCGGGCTATTTGGCGGCCCGGTACTTCGTGCCGTTCTGGACCACCAGTGGCCGGGTGGCTCCCTGGATGAGACCGCGGAGCACGTCGTGCTCCAGGCGAACGAACCGGTCGGCCATCTCAAAGCCGGAGACGGTGATCTTCTTCGCGCCCGTGGTCGTCGCTGTGATTTCGTCGGTGACGGCGTCCTCGATCGCGATCACGAGTTTCTTCGCCACAGCGGAGGTGCTGGTGACCTGCTCGGTCAGGGCGTCGGGGATAGCGATCACGAGTTTCTTCACCACAGCGGAGGTGCTGGTGACCTGCTCGGTCAGGGCGTCGGGGATAGCGACCGCGAGCTTCTTCACCACAGCGGAAGTGCCGGTGACCTGCTCGGTCAGGGCGTCGGGGAGCGTGATTACGAGCTTCTTCGCCACGGCGGAAGTGCCGGTGACCTGCTCGGTCAGGGCGTCGGGGATAGCGACCACGAGCTTCTTCGCCACAGCGGAAGTGCTGTTGACCTGCTCGGTCAGGCGGTCCTCGATGGAGATCGCGAACGTGCCCACTGCGTCGATCGCGGCGAGCTCTCCGGTCTCGAGCGACTTCAGCAGCTCGACCGACATGTCGGCGGTCCGTTCGACGACGTTTGACAGACGGTCAGCTGGATGTCCCCGCAGATCGCTCGACGGCGGCTTCGCCGCCGTGTGCGGCTTCGGTGCAGCCTCAGCCACGGGGCGCTGATGGGTCGCTGGGCTGTTCACGCTCGGGCTGGGCTTGGTCGCGTCAGTCATTTCGGTGGTGGTGGCCATTTGGGCTCCTTTTCAGAACGTATGTTCGTATACCACCTAATACACCACGAGACGGCTTCTGGGTACGCGGGAACGGCACGAGCGAACGCGTGCTTCTTACGCTCGAATAACATTCATTATGTGAAGCTACCTACAATTGGGTAGATTTTGGCGGAGCGAGTTGCCGCCGCATTCGCCCCCACAGGCGAGCGCGGAGGTTTGAACTTGACGACCGCCTTCGCATATCGGATAATCAGATTTATGAGCGAGATCAGCGCGACCGACGCGTCGAAGCGGTTCGCCGACATGCTTGACGCCGTTGAGCACCGCGGCGAGACGTTCACCGTCGTCCGCCGGGGGAGGCCGATCGCAACCATCGCACCGGCTCGCCGAACATCCGTCGCCGACCTGCGCGCATTCCTCCGCGAGCATCCCGCCGACGCGGCTTGGGAGAACGATCTGGCTGACTTGCGCCGGTTCGTCGGCCACGCGCCGGCATCGGATCCGTGGAGCGACTGATCCTCGACACCGGCGCGCTTATCTGCGCTCGAACGAGGCTGCACCCAATGGCCTGAAGTCCTGCCGGCAGACGCAGACGTGGCGATCAGCGCGATCACCGCGGCCGAGCTGTTGGTCGGCGTCGAACTCGCTGACCAACGCTACCACTCTGCGCGGAACGCCTTAGTCGAAGGCGTCTTCGCCAGGGTCGAGATCATCGCGTTCGATCTCCACGTCGCAAGACACCACGCCTCGCTGCTCGCCCATGCCCGGAGAGCGGGACGGCCCAGAGGTGCCCACGACCTCCAAATCGCCGCAACCGCGCGGGCCACCAACCGAACTGTAATCACGACTGACACCACAGCTTTCGAGGGTCTGCCAGGCGTCACCCACCGTGTACTTGGCTGAGCTGCGCTTCACATGTCATCGATCGCGCCGCGGGCACTGCGTGCCCTGAGTCGTAGATCCTGCCCGGCGTGGGACGTCAGGGTTGGCTCGGCGTCAGCCGCGCCACCCTCTACCGCCACCTCACCCTCGACGTCGACCAGGAGCGCATCCGCCGCGACGCTCAGCGTAATCGTCGACGTCCCAGCTCTGGGTAGGGCGTGTAGCGCTCGCCCGCTCTGCGAGCCCACGGCGGGTCCTCGATGTCGTGCGAGACCCAGAGGCCGCGCATCGACGACGACGCCATGACCTTGACCGCAGCGAGCCGCATCCCGCCCCGCTCGCCGCCTGGCCGGCCGGTCGCGTCGATGGCGTGCAGGCAAGAGACGAGTGCGCGCTCGTCCGGGTGCTCCTGCCAGCACTCGACGGCGATCGGGCCGGTGTAGGCCCCAAGCTGTTCACTGGGCGAGGCTGCGGCGATCTCGTCGGTGAACGCCATGCGTGTGCAGTAGATAGATAGAGGGTCCGGGGAGAGAGCGTCAGACGCCCGCCGGTGAAGTCGCGGACGGGCTGCTTGCGGTCGAGTTCGCGGACGACGCAGCCCCATACGGGGGCGTGCTCGTCGTCGCGTGGGCCGAGCTTCAACCAGCCGTTGCGGAGGTCGTTAGCGGCGGTCATGGGCGCTGTAGCGGTCAAACGGGCCGCGCACCAGCCCCTCGTCGTGGCGCTCGAACAGGATTGTGATGCGCTTGAGATCTTCGACGTTGTAGCCGTTGGCCCAGCCGGGGGGCTGTCGTCGCGCTCAACCTGGGTGGGCGGGCCGAGCAGGCTGCCGTGGTCCATAGCCGGGCTCCTGGCTGGCGGGTGGTCGCTCACCAGGGCAGCGTGCGCGGGAGCCCGAAGTGGGGCAGTATCGCGCGGTCGCCGAAATGGGTGATGGCTGAGATCTGGGCGCCTTCGAGGGTCAGCACGAATACTCCTCGTGCGTGGGCGATGTCGGCGTGCGGGTCTTTGACGTAGTTCCCGAACGCGGGTTGGGTGTTCGCGCGGGTGGGCACCAGTCGGAGGCGGCTAGCGTCGTGCACGCTGTACGCGATGGCTAGGAATTTCGCGATGGCGTCGTGGCCTTGGTATTCGTATGGTTCGGGTGGCATCGTCAGCCAGGCGTCGTTGGTGAGTAGTGCGACGACGCGGTCGATGTCGCCGTTCTCGAATGCGTCCGCGAAGGCGCCGACGAGTTCGCGCTCGGCGGGCGAATGTGGCAGTGGCGCGCGTTCTGGCGCGGGCGGTAGCCGAGCTTCGAGCGTCGCTCTGGCGCGTTGCAGCGCGCTGTTGACCGATACCTCGCTTTGGTCGAGCATGCTTGCGACCTCGGCGGAGCGAAAGCCGAGCACGTCGCGGAGCACGAGTACCGCCCGCTGGCGTGGCGGGAGGTGTTGGAGCGTAGTGAGGAACGCGAGCGTGACGGTTTCCTTGGTTTCGTAGCGGGCGTCGGGGCCGGGTGTGGTGTCGGGCACGCCTTCGAGCAGCGCGTCGGGGTAGGGCTGGAGCCACGTGAGCTCGCCAAGCCGGGTCGGCTCGGGCGGTTCGTACGCGAGACCGGCCGATTCGGGCTGCCCGCGGCGTCCTGAGTCGCGCAGCTGGTTCAGGCAGCGGTTGGTGGCGATCCGGTACAGCCACGCGCGCAGCGAGGCCCGGTCCTGGTAGTGCTCAAGTGCGCGCCAGGCTGCCAACAGGGTCTCCTGGAGCGCGTCCTCGGCGTCCTGTACCGAGCCGAGGATTCGGTAGCAGTGCAGCTGCAGCTCGCGACGGTAGGGGTCGGTGAGCTCGCCAAACGCCTGCTCGTCTCCCGCGCGGGCCCGAGCCAGGGTCGTCTCGGTCACGAGAGCAGTCTTGCAGAGCAT
>JBEKRJ010000444.1:0-4845 GCA_049518835.1 Solirubrobacteraceae bacterium | reverse complement strand
TGTGCCCTAAGCTAAGGACCCGGGTTCGCAAGGCGCCGGCCGGTCGGGCAGGCGACCTGCTCAGGCGACGCCGCTGCGCTCGGTGACCGCGGCCTCGATCCGTTCGGCGATGCGGCGGCCGGTGAACCCGACCTCCTCGTGCAGGAGCCCGGGTGCGCCGTGGGTGACGTAGCGGTCGGGCAGCCCGACGCGCAGCACGCGCGGCGAGAGGCCGGCTTCGGACAGCGTCTCCCAGACGGCTGAGCCGAAGCCGCCGGCCAGCACGCCCTCCTCGAGGGTGACCAGCAGCTCGTGCTCGGCGGCCAGTTGCGCCGCGAGGCCCGCGTCGATCGGCTTGGCGAAGCGCGCGTCGGCGACCGTCACCGAGATCCCGCGCTCGGCCAGGATCTCGGCTGCCTCCAGCGCCTTGGCGACGCCGGTCCCGTAGCCGAGCAGCGCGACCCGCCCCTCGCCTTCGCGCAGGATCTCGCCGGTGCCGATCTCCAGCGGTGCCGGGGTCCGGGGCAGCGCGACGCCGACGCCCTCGCCGCGCGGGTAGCGCAGCGCGACCGGCCCGTCGTCGTAGCGCAGCGCGGTGTGCAGCATGTGCACGAGCATCGCCTCGTTGCGGGGAGCCATCAAGACGATGTTCGGCAGGCAGCGGAGATAGGCGATGTCGAACGTGCCGTGGTGGGTGGGGCCGTCGTCGCCGACGAGGCCGGCGCGGTCCAGCGCCAACACGACGCTGAGCTTCTGCAGGCAGACGTCGTGGACGATCTGATCGTAGGCGCGCTGCAGGAAGGTCGAGTAGATCGCGACGACGGGGCGGCAGCCCTGGAGCGCGAGGCCGGCCGCGAACAGCACCGCCTCCTGCTCGGCGATGCCGACGTCGAAGTAGCGGTCGGGCAGCTCGCGCTGGAGGATGTTGAGCCCGGTGCCGGAGTTCATCGCGGCGGTGATCCCGATCACGCGCTCGTCGCGGCGGCACTCGCGGACGAGCGCCTCGCCGAACACCTGCGTGTATTGCGGCGGCGCCGGCCTGGCGGCGCGCCCGCGCTTGGGAACGGCGGCGGCCGCCGGCGCGCCGTTGGCGATCGACTTGGGCTTGGCGGCATGCCACTTCTCCATCCCCTCGAGGCCGCCCTCCTCCGCGGGCGCGAAGCCCTTGCCCTTCACGGTCGCGCAGTGCACGACGACCGGGCGCCGGGCCGCGAGCGCCTCGCGCAGCGCACGGCGCAGCGCACGCACATCGTGGCCGTCGATCACCCCCATGTAGGCGAAATCAAGCTCCTCCCACCACAGGCCGGGAGCCCAGAACGCCTTGATCGACTCCTTGACGTGTGGCCCGAGGCGCTCGAACGCGGCGCCGATTCCGGCCGGCAGCTTCGTCAGGCCTTCCTCGACCTCTTCGCGGGCGTGCCACAGCTTCGGGTTGAGCCGGATCCGGTTGAAGTAGCGCGACAGGGCGCCGACGTTGGGCGCGATCGACATGCCGTTGTCGTTGAGCAGGACCACGATCGGAGTGCCTAGGCCGCCCGCCTGGTGCACCGCCTCAAATGCGACCCCGCCGGTCAGCGCACCGTCGCCGACGACCGCGACGACGCGCCCATCCTCGCCCTGGCCGCGACGCATCGCCTCTTTGATCCCGACCGCGTAGCCGATCGCGGTCGAAGCGTGCCCGGCGCCGATGATGTCATGGACGGACTCGTGGATCGCGCAGAACGGAGCGAGGCCCTCGTACTTGCGAATCGTGTGCAGCTGGTCGCGGCGACCGGTCAGGATCTTGTGCGGGTAGGCCTGGTGGCCGACGTCCCACAGGATCTTGTCGCGCGGGGAGTCCAGCAGCGAGTGCAGCGCGACCGCGATCTCGCACGTGCCGAGGTTGGCCCCGAAGTGACCGCCGATCTCGCCAACGGTCTCGATGATGTGCTCGCGCACCTCCTGGGCGACCGCCTGCAGCTCGTCCTCGCTGAGGCTGTGGAGATCCTGGGGCTTGTCGATCGTCTTCAGTAGCTTTGACATCAGTAGCTCCGCGTCGCGATGAAGTCGGTGATCTGTTCGAGCTCGGTGCCCTGCGTCGGGGCCGCTCGGGCGAGCGCCGATCGTGCCCGCTGATGCGACTCGCCGGCCATCCTGCGCGCCCCGGCGAGACCGAACTCGCTCACATAGGTGCGCTTTCCCAGCCGCTCGTCGCTCCCTTGCTGCTTGCCCAGCGTCTGCACCGAACCGGTCACGTCGAGGATGTCGTCGACGATCTGGAATAGCACGCCCAGCTCGCTGGCGAAGGCGCGGAATGCCGTGATTGTGCCACGTTCGCGCGCTCCACCGAGCAGCAGCGCGCACTCGATGCTGGCCGCGATCAGCCGGCCGGTCTTCAGCTCGTGCAGCCGGCGCAGCCCGCCGGGGCCGCTCGCCGCCGTGCCGGCAACGTCGGTGTATTGCCCGCCAACCATCCCCTGCACGCCCGTCGCGGCCGCCAGCTCGCAAGCGGCCGCGAGCAGATCGGCGGGGTCGGCCTGCTGCTCGGACAGCAGCAGGCGGAACGCCTCCGCGTACAGCCCGTCGCCGGCGAGGATCGCGACCGCTTCGCCGAAGGCGCGGTGACAGGTCGGGCGGCCGCGGCGAAAGTCGTCGTCGTCCATCGCGGGCAGGTCGTCGTGGATCAGCGAATAGGTGTGGATCAGCTCGAGCGCCGCCGCCAACGGCAGCACGGACGCCGGCGGGCGCCCGATCGCACGCGCGGTGGCCAGCGCGAGCACCGGTCGGATGCGCTTGCCGCCGGCCAGCAGCGAGTAGCGCATCGCCTCCTGCAGGCCGGCGCAGGTTGCCTCGTCGGAGAACCGCACGCCCTGTAGGTAGCGCTCCACCTCGGCGCGCAGATGATCGGGATAGGCGGGCTGCCTCACCCCGCCCGCGGCCATCGTGGCCACTACGCGGCCGGCAGCGGGAGCTGACCGGGGAGATCCGGCAGCGGCTCGAGCGCGGCTCTGACCCGCTCGTCCACCTGGGTGCTCGCCTCGGCGGCGAGACGCGCACATTCCTCGATCAACGCCAGCGCTGCGTCGGGCCCGAGCTCGCCGGTGCGCAGCCGGTCGGCGGTCTCGTTGAGCCGCTCGCTTAGCTCGATCAGGGCATCTGTCACATCGATCAGGTTACCCGGAATCGGCCGTCCGCCCCGACGCCGGCGCACGGACCCCGGTCGGCGCTCATCAGGGCGGGGCGTCGAGCGCCGCGTTGACGAGCGCGTCGGCGCGGGCGTTGCGTGCGCGCGGCACGGTGCGGACCCGCCAGCGCGCAAAGCCGCTCAGCGTCGCGGTCGCCTGCGCGTGCAGCGGCTTGAGCACTGGATGCTTGACCTTGTAGGCGCCGGTCAGCTGGCGTGCGACCAGCTCGGAGTCGTTGACGATCTCGATCTCGTCGGCGCCAAGGTCGCGCGCGGCGGCGACGCCGCGCAGCAGCGCCCGGTATTCGGCGACGTTGTTGGTGGCGACCCCGATGCGGTCCGAGAGCTCCTCGAGCACCGTGCCGTCGGGATCGCTGACGACGACGCCGATCGCGGCCGGTCCGGGGTTCCCCCGCGCGCCGCCGTCGACGTGGACGATCAGCTTCAATCGCTTGCCAGCTGCGGAAGCTCGCCGGGCACGCGAGCGCGACGCCGGTCGCGGACCTCGCGCAGGCCCCCTCCGGGCGCGCCGCGCTCACGCCGCGAGGACCTGCGCCGGTCGACGATCACGGTCACGTTCGGATCGCCGGCGTAGTAGTTGGCGAGCTTCGCAAACAGCTCGTCGGCAAGCGCCTCGGGAACAACGCAATAGATCACCGCGGTGATGCTAATGAAGGCGCGCGAACACGCCATCGAACGTCCGTCCAGCGGGCGGCGGCGGTCAGCTCCTCAAGCTGCCGCTCTCGTCGGCGGTCGCGTTGGCGGTGCGCTCCGGGTCCGAGAGCTCGTCGAGCTCGTATCCCTGCGCCGAGAGGCGCACGTGGGGATCGTCCTCGGACAGGTCGACCTCGTACCGGTACCAGCAAAGCTCCCAGGAAACGACCAGGCTGACGACGCTCGCGTGCGTCCCCGAGGGCCGCACCGCGACGGTCGGCAGCCCGAGCGAGCGCGCCACGCCCGCCACCGTGCGCCGGTGCTCGCAGCCGTTGAACAGCTCGACCGCCGAGGCGATCTTGTGGGCGTCGCTGGCGGGAATCGCGTGGACGTTGCGCGGCTCGCGGTTCTGGTCGCGCGGGCGCGCCGGTGCCGGCGCCGGCTCGATCCACGCCTGATTGTCGAGCTCGTCTGCGAGCGTCGGCGGCGGCGGCGGCGCTGGCGCCAGGCGCCGGCCGCGCAAACGGCCAAGCAACGACCGGCGGCGCTCCGAGCGCGCGTCGCCGCCATCGTAGGCGGGGACGGTGCCCTCGCGGATCCAGCCTTCCTGCACGGCCCGCGAGGTGCACAGGTCACAGACGGCGCGACGCGCGCCACCGTTGACGTAGAACTCCGCCCGCTCGCCGCGCAGCAAGGTCCGGCCGCACACGTCGCAGCTGGTGTCCGTACCGGAGGTGTTGATCGTCCTGGTGTTCACCGACCCTGCGAGAGTAGCCAATCGGCTTACGCCTTGACGGCCTCGCGTTCGGCGCGGGCCTCGTCGACGACCTTGCCCGCCAGGTGGCCGGGAACTTCCTCATAGCGCAGGAACTCCATCGAGAACTCACCCTGGCCGCCGGTGATCGAGCGCAGGTCAGGCGCATAGCTGAGCATCTCGGCCATCGGCGCCTCGGCCTTGACGTCGGTCATGCCGCCGCCCGACGGCTCCATCCCCAGCGGACGGCCGCGACGAGAGTTCAGGTCGCCGATCACGTCGCCGACCGAGTCCT
>JBEKRJ010000443.1:0-4849 GCA_049518835.1 Solirubrobacteraceae bacterium | reverse complement strand
GCTGCTGGCGCTGATGCAGATCCATCACGCGCGGCGCAAGGCGCGGTTCTCGGGCGACGAGTTGGTGTTGCTCGAGGACCAGGATCGGTCGCTGTGGGACGCGGAGGAGATCGCCGCCGGGCGCGACGCCCTTGAGCGCGCGCTCGCCGTGCGCGGCCGCGGGCCGTACGTGCTCCAGGCCGCGATCGCCTCGCTCCAGGCGGAGGAGCGGATCGACTGGAACGAGGTCGCCGCGCTGTTCGAGCGGCTTGTGCGGATCACCGGCTCGCCGGTGGTCGAGCTCAACCGCGCGGTCGCGGTCGCCGAGGCGGGGGGCGTCGAGCAGGCGCTCGAGATCGTTGACGGCCTCCGGCTCGACGAGTACCAGTATCTGCACTCGACGCGCGGGGAGTTGCTGCGCCGCCTCGACCGGCCCCTCGAGGCCCGCGCGGCGTATGAGCGAGCGCTGGAGCTCGCTGGCTCCGAGCCCGAGCGTCGCTTCCTCGCGCGCCGGATCGCCGAGCTGTAGACCGCCCGGCCGACCACCGGCCGTGCACCGTGGTTGTCCCCTCGGCGCCCGCCTGTTCGTCGTGCGTGCGCAGCGATCACACGACCCGGGAGGACAGCGAGATGACAGATCCAGGCACCCAGAACACACGCGAACTCGACCGGCGCACGGGTGACGGGATCGAGGTCCGGCTGCTGTGGTCCCAGAACGACGGCCACGTGACGGTGGCGGTCACCGACACCAGGACCCGCGATGTGTTATGTGTTCGAGCTTCCGGTACGCGAGGGCGAGCACGCGCTCGAGGTGTTCCAACACCTCTACGCGTACGCGGCACGGGCACATCATCGGAGTGTCCCGATCCACGCTTCCCATTCGTTGTAACGCCAACAACCACAAGGGAGACCGCGATGCAACACCAGAGCCAAAACCAACCTTCTGTCCCTATCCCGCTCGCTGGAGGTCTAGCCGTGTCTGCTCGACCGATTATCAATCGCTGGCGCGCGTTCGCGCTGCTGGCGGTGGCGTTCTTCATGACCGTGATCGACCTGACGATCGTCAACGTGTCGCTGCCGACGATCGGCCGTGATCTGCGTTCTCTGACACCAACCTGCAATGGGTTGTGACCGCGTACGCGCTCACCTTCGGCGGCTTCTTGCTGCTCGGCGGTCGCGTCGCGGATCTGCTCGGTCGCCGCCGGATCCTGATGGTCGGCCTCGTCTCGTTTACGGCGGCGTCGCTGGCAGCCGGGCTGTCGACCGGGAGCGCGTTTCTGATCGCAGCAAGGGCCGTTCAGGGGCTCGGTGCGGCGATCATGCTGCCCGCGGCCCTATCGATCGTGATGAACATGTTCGAAGAGGGCTCCGAGCGCAACAAGGCGCTCGGGATCTGGGGCGGGCTCGGTGCCGGCGGCGCGACCGTCGGCATGATCGCCGGCGGGCTGCTCACCCGGTACGCCGGCTGGCAGTACATCTTCTACCTCAACGTCCCAATCGGGGTCGCCGCGCTGGCGCTCACACCTCGGATCGTGCCCGACAGCCGGCTCGCGACCACCCGCCGGCGGTTTGACACGCTCGGTGCGATTACGGGAACCGGCGGCCTGGTACTGCTGGTCGACGCGATCTCACAAGCACCCCAGTGCGGGTGGAGCGCCACGCGGACGATCGTGCTGCTGGCCGCAGCCGTGTCGCTGCTTGGCGCGTTCCTGGTGATCGAGAATCGGGTGGAAGCGCCGCTGCTGCCGTTGGGGATCTTCCGCCTCCAGACGCTGGCCGGCGCGAACGCGGCCGGGCTGCTGCTGGGCGGCAGCTTCTACTCGTTCATCTTCGTCGGCGCCCTCTACATGCAGCAAGTGCTGCACTACAGCGCCCTGCAGACCGGTCTCGCATGGCTGGCCGCGTCGCTGACCTCGATCGCGCTCGCCGGCATCTCACAGGCGCTGGTCACCCGTGGCGGCGCCAAGGTCGTGATGGCGCTCGGGATGACCCTGATCGGCGCCGGAGTGATCTGGGCAACCCAGGTTCCCGTCCACGGACACTTCCTCGCCAACCTCGCCGGTCCGTTCGCCGTCACCGGCGCCGGGACCGCGTTCGCGTTCATCCCGATCTCGATCGCCGCGCTGGCCGGCGTCCAAGAGCACCAGGCCGGACTCGCGTTCGCGACGGCGCTCATGCCTGCGTCGGCGGCCAACGCGTCGGCGGTCGGGTAGCGTTCGCGACAGTCGCCGATCTCGGCCAGCAACTCGGCCGCGGTGACCACGCTCTTAGGGCCCTTGAACAGCGACCGAAAGATCGGCCCGTCGGGGTGAGCGCGTAGGCAACCGCCGATCTCGCCCGTCAGCTCGCTGATCCTATCATAGCGACGAGCGGTTCGAGCGCCGCGACGAGCGCGAGCGCGACCGCGCGGCGCGCCTCGATCTGCTGTGCACCGGCGCGTTCTTGCGGGGCGTTTTTGAGCTTGCGCATCAGCTGCGCAGGCGCCTTGGCGCCAGAGTAGGCGTGGCGCGCGAGAAACCAGCCGAGGCGCTGCGCGCCGAGCCCGCGCGCGTCGTCCGGGCTGGGGTAGCGCTTGATGAACGCGAGGCTGATCGGACTGTCGATGTCCTTGAAGATCACCGCCGCGCCCGGCCAGCAGCACTCGAGCTCTGAGCGCAGCTGGTTAGCCAGCGCGACCCTCGTCCCGACCAGGTCCTCGCGGGCGCGAGTCAACGCCCGCAGCGCCTTGGTCTGATCGCCATCGCCCACCAACGCCCGGAAGCGGTGGCTATCGGTCCGCGCCAGCTCGCAGAGCACGAACGCGTCAAACCGATCAGACTTGCCGCCCGAGGTCCGAAACCGCGCACGGGTAGCCGCGACCTGGTTGGGATCGATCGCCATCACCCGCAACCCGGCGTCCAACAGCCGTTCGATCAACAACCCATCCGGCCGCTCGATCGCGACCAGCCCCACTCCCAGCCGCACGAGCGTCCGACACAGCTCGCCAAGCCCGCGCTCGTCATGCGCGAACGTGCTCGCCAGCACCCGGGTCCCGTCGGCCTCCTGCACGAGCAGATCGTGCTTGTCCTTCGCCCAATCCAATCCCGCACATCTACTATTCACCGTCGCACTTCCTCTCAAGGTCGAGATCGCTTCACAGATCCTCGACCAGGAGATACCGTTGCGGGTGCTCATAGACAGGCCCTCACGGGGCTACGTCCTGTTGCCGCTGGCGGCACCCCACGCCGGCCGGGAGGAGCTGGTCTCATCATGGCCCCCTCAAGGGGCAAGCTACCTTGGCTCTCTCCCGGCCGGTGGTCGAGGCCAACTGAGGATGACCTATGAGCTCCCCGCCCGAGCGGGTACGGTTCCGCTACCAGGACACGACGCTGCCCGGATGGTGGATCCCGGCAGAAACCGGTAGTGCTCCCAGCGGCGGTGACCCGGATGGGCCGCGGCCGACGCTGCTGTTCCACGGTGGCTTTGACAGCACCGAGGAGGAGCTGTACTTCTCGGGCGGCGCGGCCGCAATCCGACGCGGCTATCACATGCTCGCCTTCGCCGGCCCCGGGCAGGGCAGCGCACTGCGCAACCAGCAACTGCGGTTCCGCCCCGACTGGGGGGCCGTCGCCACACCCGCTGTGGACTGGCTCCTTGAATGCCCAGACGTCGACCCCGACCGGATCGCGCTGATGGGGATGAGCCTGGGAGGCAACCTCGCGCCCCGTGCCGCGGCCACAGAACATCGCCTCGCCGCTCTGATCGCCTACGACGGGTTGCACTCCTTCGCGGACGCCGTGCAGAGCAAGCTCGGGCCCGAGATCATGGAACTCGTCCGTGCCGGTGCCGACACGAAGGTGAACGCCATCATTGCGGAGGTCATGAGCGCCAACACCCAGCTCCGGTCGCTCTTCAACTGGGGGATCTGGGCCTTCGGGGTAGACAGCCCCGCCGATGTCATCCGCGCCACCGACCCCTACACGCTCGACGGCTACGCACCGCTGATCACTTGCCCCACGCTTGTGCTCGAAGGCGAGAACGACTTTGGGCCCGGGCAGGCCGCTCCGCTTTACGAGGCTCTCCGCTGCCGCAAGACCCACCATCTCTTCCCGACCGCGGACGGCGGCGGCGAGCACTGTCAAGCCGGAGCGACGTCGAATCTTCATCAAGTCATCTTCGACTGGCTCGACACCGTTCTCGCCTCGGACGAGACCTCTACCCGAGCTGGTCTTGCTGCTGGCCAGTCGTAATTCGGAACACCGGATAACGCTCCGCAACCGCATCGAAGGCGCTGAGTTCAGCATTGCGGTCCACCGGGATATGCGGCCGTGCACCCGGCGCCTTCCGGACGTAGCGCTTGATCACGCGCGCTCGCTGCGCAACCGGTACCTCCACCAGTTGCACCGCTCGCCGAGCATCGACACCAAGTAGCGCTCACGATCGATCCGCGCCTCAACGAGCGGGAATCTCCGGGGTGCGCCCGTGTTTCGTCCTGGCACCTCCAGAACGACCCCGGGCCGCGGAAGCAGGCCGCGGGCAAGCACCGCGACCCAGAACCGGGCATAGCGGCGAGCCACACCATTCGCGCGGCCACCCTCGTACATCGCCCGCGCCTGCTCAGGTGAGTTGAAGAACGGTAGACGAAGCGGCCCCACTCTCATCGAAGCCCGATATGTAGCAGCCGATGCACCCGCCTGATCCGCAGGGGGCGTCCGCGCTCACGCTCGGACGCCTCAAATCCCTCCAAAGGAGACCCCCGCTTTGCGCGTGCGCCGCAACTCCGCAGTGGTCCTCGCGACGGACCCGCATCGCGCGGAAAGGGGACGGTCGCTTACGCGGCGAAGGAGGCGCCTGGTGCAAAGTCCCCGAGACGATCCCAATCGACGAGCTG
>JBEKRJ010000442.1:0-4854 GCA_049518835.1 Solirubrobacteraceae bacterium | reverse complement strand
TCGGGGTCGTCCGGGAGCTACAAGCGCTCCTGGCCTGCTGGCACGGAACCTGCCCCGTCTGCCGCAGAGAGCTGCCGCCCGATCATCCAATCCACGCACCACCGTGACCTAACGGAGCACTACTAAGGGCCCGCGGAGGAATTATTGGGAGTTTTGACGCCGTCTGGACGCGCCTGGCGCCACCGGCTCGCCCTCACTTGCCACCAGCAATATCGGGGCGAGCCGGCGGCGCCAGCCACGCCCACCCACTCGCCAAATTCTCCCACTAATTCCTCCGCCGGCCCTAATCTAAGCCGCGACGCGCTCGTCGGCGAGCGCCCTGACCGGCACCCGACAGCGCGCCGGCACCCGACAGCGCGCCGGCACCCGACAGCGCGCCGGCACCCGACAGCGCGCCGGCACGCGAGCCGGTGCCGGTACCCTCAGACCATGAACAGCTTGGTGGCGCTCGAGGCGCTCGGAGTGGCGATCTCAGCCGGCGTGCCGGTGCTGCTGTGGGGCAGTCCGGGGACGGGTAAGACGTCGGCCGTGGTCGCGCTTGGCGAGGCGCTTGGCTGGCCGGTCGAAACCGTGATCGGGTCGATCCGCGAGCCGAGCGACTTCGCCGGGCTGCCGGTCGTGGTCGACGGCGCGGTGCAGCTGTCGCCGCCCGGGTGGGCGCTGCGCCTGTCCCATGCGCGGGAGGGACTGCTGTTTCTCGACGAGCTCACGACGGCGCCGCCCGCCGTGCAGGCCGCGATGCTGCGCGTCGTGCTCGAGCGTGTCGTCGGTGACACGCGTTTGGCGGCGGGGGTGCGGGTCGTGGCGGCCGCCAACCCGCCCGACGAGGCGGCGGACGGGTGGGAGCTCGCGGCGCCGCTTGCCAACCGCCTCGTGCATCTCGATTGGCCCGTGGACGGCAAGCAGGTCGCCAAGGGTCTCGCGGTTGGCTTCCCGACGCCGACGCTGGCGGGGATCGAGAGCCCGCCGAGCACGGCGCAGCAGATGTCCGCGCGGGCGGCGGTCGGCGCGTTCCTGGAGGTCCGCCCGACGCTCGCGCTGGCGCTGCCGCGGACGGCCGCGGATGCCGGTCGGGGCTGGCCAAGCCCGCGCAGCTGGGAGGCGGTCGCCCGCCTGCTGGCTGCGTGCGAAGCCGCGCACGCGTCCGAAGCTGCCCGCGCGGCGCTGGTCGAGGGCGCGGTCGGCGACGGCGCTGCGCTCGAGTTCCTCACGTGGCTCGAGCACCTCGACCTCCCGGACCCCGAGGCGGTGCTCGACGACCCCGACAGCTTCGTGCTCCCCGAGCGCAGCGATCGCGCGTTTGCGGTGCTGACCGCGGTCGCCTCGGTCGCGGTGTCCGACGGCGGCCAGGAGCGCTGGCAGCAGGCGTGGCGGGTCCTGGCGCGCGCCGCCGACGGCGCCCCGGATGTGGCAACGCTCGTCGCGCGGACGCTCGCCGGGCACCGGCCGGCGGGTGCCGAGGTTCCCGAGGCGCTACTCGAACTGGCCCCTGTGCTGCGCGCGGCGGGACTGTTGCGGCCCAACGCAACGTGATCACAGATGCGCCTGCTGCGGATTGAAGAGCTGTCGCAGGACCTGCGCCGGCAGTGGGCGGCAGGCCGGGTGTGGGCGGCGCACCAGGCGCCGTATCTCGCGAGCGCGCTGCTGGCACTCGATCCGGTCGTCGTCGACTGCTCGCAGGACTCGGAGGCGTCGCTCGATCTGCGAGCGTTCCCCGGCGACCGCGATTGGCACGTGTACATCGATCCGGCGGTGCTCGCCGATGTGCAGGTGGGAGAGCTCGGCTTCTGGCTGCTGCACCAGGTGAGTCATCTGCTGCGCCAGCACGCGGCGCGATATCCGGGCACACCGGCGGCGCAGCAGGACGGCGCCGGCCCGCTGCACGCGCGCACTGCCGACCAGCGGCGCTGGAACGTCGCCGGCGATGCGGAAATCAACGACGACCTCCACACCGCGCAGCTCGAGTTACCCAAGCGGGCAATCCAGCCCTCGCGGCTCGGGCTGCCCGACGGCTGGACCGCGGAGCAATACTGGGATGCATTGGGCACCGACCCCGAGCCGCGCCCGTCGCCGGCGCTCAGCGATGACACGTCCCAGCGCTCGACGCCGGCACCCGAACACGACTGCGGAAGCGGCTGCGACGGCCAGCAGCGCAGCTGGAACTGCAACAGGCCGGGACTGAGTGCGGTCGGCGCGCGTCTGGTCACGCGCGAGACCGCCCGGCAAATCAAGGAGCACGCGCGACAGCGCGGTGACACTCCGGCCGGTTGGCAGCGGTGGGCGGACGAGATCCTCGAGCCGAGCGTCAACTGGCGCCGGCTGCTCGCCGCGCATGTGCGGCGTGGCGCGGCGGATGTCACCGGCCGGGTCGATTTCACCTACCGGCGCCCGTCGCGCCGCGCCAGCGCCGTGCCTGACGTGGTGCTGCCGAGCCTGCGCCAGCCGCTGCCGCAGGTCGCGCTCGTGATTGACACCTCGGGCAGCATGAGCGACTCGATGCTCGGACAGGCACTCGGTGAGGTCACGGGAGTGCTGCGCTCCCTCGGCGTCGCCCGGCGCAACCTGCGGGTGATCGCCTGTGACGCGCGCGCTCACCGGATGCAGCGCGTTCGCGACCTGCGCGCAATCCGGCTCGAAGGTGGCGGTGGCACCGACATGGGCGCGGGCATCGACGCCGCCGCTGCGCTGCGCCCGCGACCGGATCTGATTATCGTGCTCACCGATGGCTACACGCCTTGGCGCGCAGCGGCGCCACCCGGCATCCGGGTTGTCGTCGGCTTGATGGACCGTGGTGGAACGACACCAGATTGGGCGCAGGCCGTGCTGATCGGATCGTCGGCGGGGGCGCGACTGTGACTAGGACTACGTTCAAGCCGTTCGAGCCGGACGACCGCGGCGCCTTCGACGCCGAGCAGTGGCGGGCTTTGGGAATTACAAAGCAAGACGGCCTGATCTGGTGGCGGCACCGGATCGGGCCGGCCGAGGCTTTGCGCTGGCGCCGCGCGGGGGTGACCGAGCCGATCGACGCGGTCCGCTGGCAGATCGCGGGCGTGACCCCAGACACCGTGCGCGAATGGCGCTACGCGAAGATCGACGCGCGTGAAGCCGTCAGCTGGGCGGAGCTGGGTTTCGACATCGTGCAGGCACGCCGGCACAAGCGCCTCGGTCGCACCGCCGTGCAGGCGCTTGGCGTGCAGGCGCTCGGCCATGGGCAGCAAACCGCGCCACCGGCTGCGCCCCCAAGCGGGCCGAGCGGGCCGAGCGGGCGCAGCGGGCCGCGGCCGTGGTCCACCGTTCACCCGGCAGGCGCCCCAGGTCCGCACCGTTTCATGGATGCGGTCCGTCACCGTCATCCCCGCGTGGTGCATTCCTACCTTCACCGTCAGTGGTTCGACGAAGAGGCGACCGCGTGGGCGGCGCGCGGGATCGATGCGGCCGAAGCGATCGCATGGAAGGAACTCGGTCTGACCCCGGCGGAGGCCGAGCGTCAGCAGGCCCAGGGCTTGACCGCTATGCAGGCAGCGAAGGCGTGGTGGCAGGCTGGGATTCCGTTCGGCGAGGTGGCCGACTGGATCGGCGCCGGGTTGAGCCCGTCAGAGGCAGCGCAGCAGCGCGCCAATGGTGTGACTGCCGAGCGGGCCGCGGTGCTGCGCAGTCTGCAGCGCGATCAATAGTCAACAGCTCGCGTCGGACGCGTCTGTGCACGACCGTGATCTCAGGACGCCGGATGCCACCCCTGACCGTCGCGCTTGACCTGCCCGTCGGTGGCGAGCTTGGGCAGCACGCGGTACAGGTAGTTGGGCTCGATGCTCATCTCCTTGGCAAGCTCCGGGATCGTGATGCCGGGCCGGCCGCGGACGAGCTCGAGCGCCTGCGTGGTGCGTGTCCCTGCGCGGCGGCCACGGGGCCGTCCCGGCCGGCGAGCGCTGGGCTGCTCGGTCGCCGCGGGGGTGACCGCGGGCGAGCGCTGCGTGCGTGGCGAGCTGGTGCGAGCCGGGGCTGCCGGCGCGTGGCCGTTTCCAACCAGCGCTGTGCGTGCGGCCTCGAGCTTTGAGACCTCGTCACCGAGCTCCGCGAGCCGGTTCTCGATCTCCTTCAAAGTACTGTCGACAAACGTTGCCACGCCTGATCTCCTTGGTCGTGGTGGGGGTGCAGTGTCACGTAGACGATACTGCTGGCCTGTCGGCGGCTCTGAACTGCCATTTGCTGCACGATTCGTTGCAGCCCTCGGGCGGCGGTATTGAGGCCGGCGCGGCGCGACCCGTCGCACCAGCGCCAGCCTCGGCGCTGACTGTCAGCTTTCGACCGGTTGCGGTCGACGCGCGCCGACAGCGGGTTCGTAGGAAAGTGCAAACAGCTCGATCACCGGATCCACGCCGTCAGCGCCTGTGATCGGCACGTGCACGTGGCCGGGTCTCGCGAACCCTGACATCATCGGTCAGGTCAAGCCCCCGACGATCGGGCATACGCGGTGCGACAGTTCTCCGATCAGCACATTGCGGCGCTGGCCGTGATGGTCGTGGCGGCCGCCGCCTGCATTCGGGTGGCGCGCCGGCGTCCCGGCCGCTGCGTGACGCTGGTGTCGGGGGGCGTTGCGCTGGCGATCTTCGCCGGGTGGGTGGGTGAGTACGTCGCCGACGTGGTGCTCGGGACCTGGACGGTCCGCTACGACCTGCCGCTGCAGTTGACCGACGCGATCTCGGCGACGTCGATCGTCGCGCTGCTGACACGTCGCCAGCAACTGGTCGAGCTGACCTACTTCTGGGCGTTCACGGCCACGCTGCAGGCGGTGCTGACCCCCGATCTCGCACAGTCGTTTCCGAGCGTGTTCTATTTCACCTACTTCACCTACCA
>JBEKRJ010000441.1:0-4855 GCA_049518835.1 Solirubrobacteraceae bacterium | reverse complement strand
AAGGGGATGCCGAAGGAGAGCACGACCTGGCTGAGGACGAGCACGTTGGTGGGGTTCATGCCGACGGCGAGCACGGTCAGCGCGGGGATCATCGTGATCGCGCGGCGTAGCGCGAGGGGGATCTGGAAGTTGATGAAGCCTGCCATCACGACCTGGCCGGCGTAGGTGCCGACACTGGAGGAGGAGGCGCCGGAGGCGAGCAGCGCGACCGCGAACGCGAGCGCTGCGGTGCCGCCGACGAGGTGTCCGAACTGGGCGTGTGCTTGGGGGATGGTGCTCAGGCCCGAGAGCGCTGGGGTGTGGAAGAGCTTGGCGGCGACGGCGAGCATCGCCAGGTTGACCAGCCCCGCGAGCCCGAGCGCGATGTACACGTCGAGGCGCTCGAAGCGCAGCACGCGCTTTTTCTCGCGGTCGTTGCGGGTTGGCATGCGGCCCTTGGTCAGCGCCGAGTGCAGGTAGATCACGTGCGGCATCACGGTCGCGCCGACGATCCCGACCGCGATGTACAGCTCGGTCGTGCCGTGCACGCTGGGTAGCAGGCCGTGCAGCGAGCCGTGCACGGAGGGCCCGATTCGCAATGTCTCGTACAGAAAGCCGGCGAAGATGATCCCGAGCAGGGCGCTGATCGCGAGCTCGAAGCGGCGGAAGCCGAGCGCCTGCAGGGCGAGGATCCCGAACGCGATCACGCCGGTCATTAGCCCGGCGGGAAACAGCGGCACGCCGAACAGCAGGTTCAGCCCGATCGCGGCGCCGATGAACTCGGCGATGTCCGTCGACATCGCCATGATCTCCGCTTGCACCCACATCCCCCAGGTGAACGCGCGCGGGAAGTGCTCGCGCACGACCTCCGGGTAATTACGGTCGGTGACGATCCCGAGCTTCGCCGACAGATATTGGATCACCATCGCGACCAGGTTCGCCGCGAGCACGACCCACAGCAGCAGATAGCCGAACTGGGCGCCGCCCTGCACGTTGGTCGCGAAGTTGCCGGGGTCGACATACGCGATCGAGGCGACGAACGCGGGACCGAGCATGAACAGCGTCGAGCGGACCCTCCCGCGTGCGAGTAGCCGCTCGAGCGCGCTAGCCTCGAGCTCCTCGTAGAGCGGCAGGGTCTCGCCGCCGCCGGCGCCTTCGAGCGCGGGAACTCGCGGCCCCGGCGGCGGGGTCACCGTTCGTCCGCTTCGGGCTCGATCCGCATCGCGCGTGCGAGCTGGCCGCCGATCGGATGCTCGCGCCTGCCGAAGCGGACGAACACCGGCCCACCGAACGGCTGGCGATCCACGACCTCGAGCCGAGCGTCCAGCGCGATGCCATGCACGGCGAGGTAACGCAGCATCTCCGGATCTGAGTCAGACACGCGCGCGAAGCGTCCCGCCGCACCGACCGACAACTCGTCCAGGCTGCGTGTCGGGCGCTCGTCGATCTCGAACTCGGGCGTGGGAATCGGATCGCCGTGCGGGTCGACCACCGGGTCACCCAGGCGCGCGGCGATCAGCTGCTCGAGCTCCTCGGAGAGCACGTGCTCGAGAACCTCGGCCTCGGCGTGCACGCGATCCCACGACATCCCGAGCTCCTGGGCGAGAAACAGCTCGAGCAGGCGGTGATGGCGCAGCACCTCCAGCGCCACACGCCGTCCCTGGTCGGTCAGCCGCACACCGTGATACGGCTCGTGCTCGACGATCCCGACCTCGGTGAGCTTGCGAACCATTCCCGACACCGAGCTGGGCGTCACGCCGAGCCGCACCGCGAGATCGCTCGTCGAGACCGCCGAGCCGCCGCGAGTCTGGAGCGCATACACCGCCTTCGCATAGTCCTGCACTGCCGCCGAAACTAGTTGTTGGGCTGACACGCGTGCAGGATTATGGCGCGCCTAATCATTCTTGTCAAGTTGCCGAAACCGCCGTTGTCGACCATCCCTTCAGCCGATCGAGCCTCGGTGTCGCCAGCGCCGCGCGTGTCGTCGCTCTTGGTGGCTGTATCGTGTCGGCGCGATGAGCGTGCGCGGTGGTCGTGGTGCCCGGGTGCGGGGCCTGGGGCCGGTCGTGTTGATGCCCGCGGCGGCGTTCGCGGTGCATCAGTTGCGCTACTACCTCGCGTACGGGTCAGCCGCGGCGGCGCAGCTGCAGCGGACGGGGCACTCGTATCTGCATTCGGTGGTCCCGTGGATCGTGTTGCTGGTCGCGTTGACGGTCGGCGGGTTCTTGTGGGCGCTGGGTCGCGCGATGGCCGGGCAGACGTCGCTTTCGCGCTACACGCTTTCGTTTTTGGGGCTATGGGCGGCTTGCGCTGCTGCTCTGGTCGCGATCTTCGCGTCGCAGGAGTTTCTTGAGGGTGTGTTCGCGGCCGGGCACCCGGCGGGCCTGGCGGGGATCTTTGGCTTTGGTGGCTGGTGGTCGATTCCCGCCGCGGCGTGTGTTGGTCTGGTGCTGGCGGCGTTGTTTCACGGCGCCCGGTGGGTGCTGGGCGAGGTCGCGCAGCGTCACGCGCGTGTGCGGTCAAGCGCGGCGGTTCGCGTGGCGTCGACACCCCGGCCCTCGGACGTGTTGGTTTCTCGGTTGGCGCCGCTGGCCGGGGGTTGGTCGGGCCGCGGTCCTCCCAGGTAGTTAGCTGGAGCGTGGCGCGCGCTTGCACTCCGCTTTTTGGGGTGGCGCGCTGCGTGCCCGGGCCGTCGTGTTTCGGCGCGCGTCATCCGCGATGCCCGAGGCTGGGCTGAGCCCGGTCAGATCGATCAGCAGGTCCTCGCGGGCGGTGTCTGCAGGTTGGCGCGCCGGTGGGCTGCTGGTCTGGTCGCGTCGCGCCGGTTGGGCGCTCGCGGCAGCTAATTCGTTGGGATCGTCCGTGCGGGCGTTCCCAGCCGACGACCGTTAGGAGTCACATAGATGAGCAGTATTGCTGGGCGGAGAGGCGTTCGGACCGCTGTTGGCGGCGAGTCGGCGATCGCGCGCGTCAAGGCGTATTTGTTCTCCGATGCGCGCCGTTCGATTCAGACCGTGCTGGGGTTGATCTGGTTGCTGGTCGGTGGCTTGCAGTTCCAGTCGTTCATGTACGGCAAGGGTTTCATCCAGATGCTGACCGGGATGACCGCCGGGCAGCCCGGCTGGGTCGCGAGCAGCGTCAATTGGGGCGCGACGACGATGCAGTCTGATCAGGCGGTCTTTAACTCGCTGGCGGCGTTGATCCAGGTCGCGATCGGGTTCGGGATCCTGTACAGGCGCACGACCAAGCCGGCGATCGTCGTGTCGTTCGTGTGGGCGTTGGTCGTGTGGTGGTTCGGCGAGGCGTTCGGAATGCTGTTCATGAACATGTCGATGCCGCTCACCGGCGCGCCCGGCGCGGTGCTGCTGTATGCGCTGATCGGCGCGATCGTGTGGCCGACTGACCGTCCGGGCGGGCTGCTCGGGGTGCGAGGCGCAAGGACGGCGTGGGCGGCGCTGTGGCTGGTGATGGCGTGGCTGTGGCTGCTGGCGCCGAGCAGCAGCGCGAACGCGATCCACAATGCGATCAACGCCGCGCCGTCGGGGATGAGCTGGCTGAGCAGCGTGCAAGACGGCTTTGCGAGCATCACGAAAGGCAACGGCCTGGTATTCGCGCTCGTGCTCGCGGCGGCGTCAGCCGCGATCGCGATCGCGGTCGCCGCGAACTGGCGCGCGAAGCAGTTCCTCATCCTGGCAGCCGTGCTGAACCTGATCTTCTGGGTCGTCGGTCAGGGCTTCGGTGGCATCTTCGCGGGCGGCGCGACCGATCCCAACGCCGGGCTGCTGTTCATCGTGCTCGCCTATGCGCTCTACACGCTGGTCGGATTCGAGCAGCGATTGGCGACCGCGACACGGCGAGACCCGACCGGCCAGGAGGTGGCGGTCAGCGCCTGAGGCCACGAGCCCGCCTCAGCCGATTCGGGCATTGCGTCACGGCGTGCCCGACGCGGACGCCCGCTCGCGCTCCATCCGGAGCGCGAGCGGGTGCGAGGCGCCGACAAGCAAGCCGGAGGGGAGACTTCTGCGGTAACTGCCGGACTGCCGGCTTTGTGGCTGTGCGCGTGCCCCTTACCAAGCAGCCAGATAGATGTCTTCTCATTCACGACCGGGTCCGGAGCGCGACGAGGCGAGCGCCGACCCGTTCGCTGCCGCCACGGAGCGCTCGCGTGCGCGTCGCGCCGCGCTCAGAGCGCGCCGGCATCAGCGCGCGGTTCGCTTCCGTTGGGGCCTCGGCGTGATGCTCGCCGCCACCGCCGCGGGGGTCGCAGTGCTGGCTCGATCAGCGCCGACTCGCCGTGCGGGCAGGCTGCCAGCCGGTATCGCAGCGCACGACGCTCCGCAGCGAAGGCCGACGCTCGCGGTGGTCGGGCGCGTCTCGTCACACGAACAGGGCGCTGACACGATCGAGCGTGTCCTGGCCTACACCGCTTACGTCTCGGTTGGCTCGCGGCGCCGTCGCGAGGTGGCGCTGAGTTTCGATGACGGCCCGAGCATGTACACGCGGGCGCTGATCGCGGTCCTGCGCCGCAAGCACGCTGCGGCGACGTTCTTCGAGATCGGGATTCGCGTGCGAGAGTTCCCGCAGGTCACGCGGCTGCAGGCGCGCGACGGGTTCGCGATCGGCGACCATACCGAGGATCACCCGCCGATGGGGCTGCTGAGCGCGGCCCGCCAGCGGGCCGAGCTGCTCGACGCAGCGCAGGCGATTCGCGTCGCTGGCGCGCCGTTCCCGCACCTGTTCCGCCCGCCCTACGGGTCGTTTGATCAGACCACGCTTGGGCTGCTCGCGCAGCTGCGGATGCTGATGGTGCTCTGGACAGTCGACACCAGCGACTACACCCGCCCTGGCGTGGCCCGGATCGTGTACACGGCGCTAT
>JBEKRJ010000440.1:0-4855 GCA_049518835.1 Solirubrobacteraceae bacterium | reverse complement strand
GCCGCTGATCCTTGCGCGCCATCGAGGCGAACATCTCGCCGGCGAACTCGACCAGCCGCCCGCGCACCCGCGCAAGCTCACGGTCCGACAAACCAGCCACAGCCCGCATCATGACCTCCTCGGCGACGGCAACGTCGCCGAGAAGATTCGCCCGCAAAACGCAAACTCCTTCAAACACCTAACGGAGCACTACTAAGCGCAGCACGGTCCCGCAGGGCAAGAATGCCCGGGCCATCGACGCAACGAGATGTTTACGAATCCCGAAGGGGGCCGTGCCAACTTTTGGTCGACCACGACTGGAAGGAGGACCGATGCCACAGATCATCGTGACAGCGGACCGGGGTGAAGAGCCGGGAGCGGGAGAGGTGATGCTGCGCGAGCGCGTGAGCCAGGCCGACTTTGAGAGCCGTCATTTCTCCGCCCAGCTCGTCGAGCGACTCGGATGGGCGGTCGGGGACGCTCACGAGGTTGAGCGGCGCGCGCGGACCCGCAGCGACATGAGCAGTTTCAGCGACACGCGATAGCCGCGTAGCCGGCTCATTGGCGACCCTCGGCGAGCGTCGTCACGACCGCCTCGTACACCCCACCCCCATAGCTCTCGGAGGCGATCCGGACGCCGGGGCGCCCGGCGAGCTCACCCGCCAGCGCCGGATCGCGCTCGAGTGCGTTGGCCACCAGCCAGAAGGTCCCGACGACCGCGGCCGTGTCCGCGTCCTCGCGTGAGTCGCCGACGGCGATGCAGTCCGGGGCGGCGTAGCCGCGCGCCTGCATGTGACGCGCGACCGCCCGAGACTTCGACGCGACCGCAGGGATCAGGTGGTACGCGTGCACGGTCGGCAGACCGTGCATCTGCTCGGCATGCTCGCGCACGATTCCGTTGTCGACCAGCCGCAACCACTGACGGCCGGCGGCGGCGAGCACCTGGGCGATCTCGTCGAGGTCGACGGCGCCGCGGAACAGATGCGAGACCTCGCGACCGACCGACCAGGGCGTGTGGTACTCGAGCACCCCGGGATAGCGCGCGAGCAGCAGCGCCGGCGCACCCGAGGCATCGATTTGGTCATGGATCGTGCCGTGCTCGGACGACGGCACGACCGCGCCGGTGAGCCATTCCAGCTCCCCGTCCAGGACCAGCCCGCAGCCGAGCTCGAAGATGTATGCGGCGGATCCGATCAGCCGCGCGCATTCGAACACGCTGCTCTGCTTGCGTCCCGAGTAGAGCACGACCTCCACGCCGGCGCGCGAGCACGCCTCGAGCGCGCGCACGCCCAGTCCGCAGAATCGGCCCGCGGCGTCTCGCAGCAACGATCCACCCGGACCTAGCAACGTCCCATCGAGATCCACGTACAGACAGCGCATCGAACGCGCGACCATACTGGCCACAGGTGACAGCCATCCCTGAGATCGAGCCGTGGAGCGCCCTGCTCGAGGCTGGCCGTGCCGACGAGCGCTTGGTCCACGAGCATTTTGATGGGGCGCGCAGAGCGCGCCTCGTTTCCGCTCCGGCGCAGCTGAGCGCCTCGGTTTCCTCCGCACTGGAGCGAGCGGGCGTCACCGGCCTGTATGAGCATCAGGCGCAGGCGCTCGAGGCTGCGTTCGCCGGCCCGACGATCGTCACCACCGGCACAGCGTCGGGCAAGTCGCTGTGCTTCCAGCTGCCGACGCTGCACGTGCTGAGCACCGACCGCGCCGCCCGCGCGCTGTACCTGTACCCGACCAAGGCGCTGGCGCAGGATCAGGCGCGCGCGCTCGCGGCGTTCGGGTTGCAGCGCGTGATCAGGCCCGCGATCTATGACGGCGACACGCCCAGGTCCGAGCGTGCCGCGATCCGCCGGCGCAGCAATCTCGTCCTCACCAACCCCGACATGCTGCACGTCGGGATCCTCCCCAATCACGGCGCGTGGGATGAGCTGTTGGCAAACCTCGCGTTTGTCGTCGTCGACGAGGCGCACGTCTACCGGGGTGTGTTCGGCTCGCACGTCGCCGGCGTCCTCAGGCGGCTGCGGCGGCTCGCGGCGATCCACGGCAGCGAGCCCCGCTTCCTGCTCGCGAGCGCGACGATCGCCAACCCGGTCGAGCTCGCCGAGCGACTCACCGGCGTGCCCGGCTTCGCGCTGATCGACGTCGACACCGCGCCGGCCGCCGCGCGACGGATTGCGATCTGGAATCCGCCGCTGCTCGACGAGCAACTCGGGCTGCGGGGTTCGGCGCTGTACGAGGCAGCTGAGCTGTTCGCCGAGCTCGTGACCGCCGGGGCTCGCACGATCTGCTTCATCAAGTCGCGCAAGGCGGTGGAGCTGATCCTCCGTTACGCCGTCGACCGCCTCGAGCCCGAGCTCGCCGAGCGGATCGCCCCCTACCGCGCCGGCTACACGCCCGCGCAGCGCCAGGAGATCCAGCGCCGGCTCAGCGACGGCGACCTGGTGGGCGTCGTCGCGACCGATGCGCTCGAGCTGGGGATCGACATCGGCAGCCTCGACGCAGCGATCTGCGTGACGTTCCCCGGCACGGTCGCAAGCCTCCGGCAGATGTGGGGGCGCGCCGGACGTCGCGGCCGGGGCCTGGCCGTCTACATCGCCGGCGAAGACGCGCTGGACCAGTTCTTCTGCCGTCATCCCGACGAATTCCTGCAGCGGCCCGTCGAGGCGGCGATCCTCGATCCCGACAGTCCCGAGATCTACGCCGAACAACTGCTGTGCGCCGCCCACGAGGCCCCGCTGAGCGAGGTCGACGAGCCGATTCTTGGTCCGCACTGGCACGCCGTCGCCGAGCAGCTCGCGGCCGCGGGCCTGCTGCGCGAGCGAGCCTCGGGGTTTGTGCCCAGCCGCGCCGACGACTACCCCGCCGCGCGCGTCGGACTACGCGCCACATCGGCCGACAGCTTCGCGCTGATCGACGCGAGCACCGGCGAGCTGCTGGGCACGATCGAGCTCGAGCGCGCCTACGCGACCGTCCACGAAGGCGCGATCTATTTGCATCTCGGTCGTTCCTATCGAGTGCTCGAGCTCGATCTGCGCTCACGACGCGCGTTGCTGGAGCCGTTCGCCGGCGACTACTTCACGCAGGCCAAGCGCGAGAGCATGATCTGGATCGAGCGGCTGCTGGCGCAGCGTGCCAGCCACGGCGTGAAGCTCTCGTTCGGGACCGTCGTCTACTCCGAGACCGTGCTCGGCTACCAGCGCAAAGGTCTCCAAGACCATCAGGTGATCGACTTTCAGATGCTTGAGCTCCCGACCGTCGAATACGCGACACGCGCGCTGTGGTACGAGCTCGACGAGCTGATCGCGGCCAAGCCATTCCCGTCCGCGCACCTGCTCGGCTCGCTGCACGCGCTCGAGCACGGCCAGATCGCAGTGCTGCCGCTGATCGCCATGTGCGACCGGTGGGACGTCGGCGGCCTGTCGACCAACGCCCACCCGCAGACCGGCGGGGCGACGATCTTCATCTACGACGGCCATCCCGGCGGCGTCGGGATCACGCGGCGCGGCAGCGACGAGTTCGCGCGGCTGGTCGCCGACGCACGGCGATTGATCGGCGAATGTCCGTGCCGGTCCGGCTGTCCCTCGTGCGTGCAGTCGCCCAAGTGCGGGAACCTCAACGAGCCGCTGTCCAAGCGAGGAGCGCTCGAGTTGCTCGAGCGGATGGGCGTCGCGGCACTCAGTGCAGCGCCTTCGGGCGCGCGTAGGAAACCAGCTGCGCCCGACCGCGGGCAAGCTCGCGCCACTCGCACTCGAAGCTGAGCGTCGCGAGCGCGCCGGTCGGGAACTTACGCCGCACGTCAGCCAGGTCAGCGCTGCTCGTGCGCGGGCCGTTCGCATCAACGAGTCGCAGCACGAGCGTCTGCATCGCGGGATTGTGACCGACGACCATTACCGAACCGACGTGGTCTGGGACGCGCCACAGGCGCTCGATGATCTCGGTCGCCGAAGCCTCATAGAGCTCGGGTTCGATCAGCGCCTCGCCGCCCGGCGCGACGCCCTCGAGCGTCTCGAGCGTGCGCCGGGCCGGCGAGCACAGCACCTGCTCGGGACTGATGCCCGATTCGCGCATGTGGGTCGCGATCAGCTTGACTGCCCGGCGACCCCTGGGCGCGAGCGGCCGCTCGCGATCGTGCTGGCCCGGGTCGTCCCAGCTCGACTTCGCGTGACGGAGGACATAGAGCTTGCGGTCGGTCATCAACGCCCCCGATTGTGACGCGTGCGGCGGCGGCTCCTACGTTGTTCTTATCCGGCGGCCGTGATCTCGCCCCGCCCACCGCGGTCCACAGGGCAACCGATCAAAGGAGGTCCTCTGGATCAGGCTTCACCGCAAGACCATCGCCGTCGGCGCATCTGTCCTCTCACTCGCCGGTGGCGGCGGCGTGGCGTGGGCGCGCGCAGGCCTCCACGATCCGGGCAGCTGGACCCGGACGACGACCAGCACCACCGGCACAGCGACGACCACCGCGACGACGGGAACCACGGCCGCGGCCTCGACCGCACCCGCGCCCGCCGCCCGGACTGCGCTGATGCCAACGATGGACACATCTTGCGCCGAATCGCTAGCATCGCTGGCTCAGGGCGAGATAGCTCAGCTGGTAGAGCACACGACTGAAAATCGTGGTGTCCCCGGTTCGAGTCCGGGTCTCGCCACTCGTCGAAAGTGCTGCAAATCGCTCAGAAGCACCTCGGCTGAGCGGCCGTCTCGCAGCCTCCGTCTGGGCCGGTAAACGCCGAAATCGGCATTTACCGGCCCAATTGAGCAGACAACTTTGCGTTACTTGGACATCTGACGGGGCTCCGCGGGCGTCGACGCAACGCGATCGTGCCCGCCTTCGTAAGCGTTCGCAGCAACGGAATCGGTCGTGAGCGACCGC
>JBEKRJ010000439.1:0-4857 GCA_049518835.1 Solirubrobacteraceae bacterium | reverse complement strand
CGGCCCACTGCCACGGTGAGGTATCTGAGGTCAGCTGGTCGGTCGGGTGTCGGGTCCCATGCGAGGATCTCGACCGTTTCGCCGGGTGCGGGCAGGAGCACCTCAACCCACGCATGCGTGCCGCCTTCTCCGATTAGATGGCCAGACACGTAACGGGCGGGGATGCCGAGCAGCCGGCAAAGCGCAAGCATCACATGGGCGTAGTCCTGGCAGACGCCGTGTCCCTCCGCGAGTGCCTCGCTTGCCGTCGTGCGCACGCCGGTCCGGTCAAAGCTGTAGCTCATGCGCCTGTACACCCAGCCGCTGACGGCGCCGGCCAGTTCCGCGCCGTTCTCGCCGCTGGCCGCAAGCTCGGCTGCCGCCGCGCGCAGCGCCGCGTCAGGCCGGGTGAGAGCCGACGGCATCAGATAAGCGTCCAGCGGTTGCGTCGTAGTCACCTCGAGGTGCGGCCCCTGCCCGGTTGACCGCTCCACGACCAGCGATACGTCGAAGTCGACGGCCTCCTCGACCCTTGCGATGCTGATCTGAAGGACGACATTGCCAAACCGGTCGGCGCGCATCCGCCTGCGGGAGCTGGCCTCGCTGACCTCCAGCCGATGGCTGAGCAGCCGCTGGTCGCCGTGAACCGGCCGGGGCACCACCACCAGTCGCTGCCTCAGCTCGGCGACCGGGGCTGCATACTCGTAGCGAAAGCTCTGCTGCACCTCGTAGACGCTTCGCCGGATCCGACTCCAGTCCACGGCAGCGCGGTCAAGGAAGCCGCGCCCGAGGACGTCCGCATCACGCTGCCCGTCTGACTCGTGCTTTGCGACAAGGTCCACGGCTCTGCCTAGCGCAACCGATCGTCGAGTGTCGCCGCGACGGGAAGGATCTCGTGCGCCCATACCGTCATGCGCTCTAGTAGCAGCGTCCCGTATGACGTCACCATCGCTACGTCCATCGCGTCGCGACCTCGCGCGATGACTACGCGCCCGACCCTTCTCGCGTTGTTGCGGGCGTCAAACGTCCACCACCGCCCGCCAAGGTAGACCTCCATCCAAGCGCAAAAGTCCATCGGCTCCGGCGGAACAGTCACATCGATGTCGGGCAGATACCCAAACACGTAGCGCGCTGGGATGTTCAGCGCCCGGCAGAAAGAGATCGCGAGGTGGGCGAAGTCCCGGCAGACACCCACCCTCGCCTCAAAGACGTCGACCGAGGTCGTGGCGGGTCTGGTGGCGCCGTAGTCAAAGCGGACATTGTCGTGAACCCAGTCGCAGACAGCCTGCACGCGCTCCCACCCCAAAGGAGTCATCCCGAACAGATTCACGGCCGCGTCGGACAGCATGTCAGAGAGGCAATAGCGGCTGGCCAGCGTGTAGATCAGGAGCTCGCCGGGGAGATCCTCGACACGGTGCTGCACCGCTTGCGGGCTGACCTCGTCCAGCGCGGCCGACGTAGTGACCTCTGCGTCGTATCGCAGGCTCGCCTTTCCCGCGCCGATCACGACCCGCCGGAGGCGGTTACCATACGCGTCGACGAGGTCCGAGAATGACGAATTGGGCTGCACATGCCAGGTCTCCCGTTCAACCGTCACGCCGCCGTCCGGGGCGGCGCGTAGCAGCACGACTGCGGGCACCGCGACTGCGGCGTCAAAATGAAACTCGCAGCCCACCCGCACCCGCACAAGTCCCCGTTCATCCCTCATACACGAGACACTTCCTTCTCGGCTATGTGCAGCGATCAAGTGCTTCTCCTCGCTCACGAAGCGCAAGCGACACAGCCGGACGCCGATCGCGGCCACATTGAGGAGGCGAAACTGTCACATTCCATGCGTCGCGCATTCATCTCGGCGGCTTCGAGCAGACGGACTCGACGCCGCATACAGTAGGCTGGCTACCCGGCGGCGTCATTGGCCCCAAGTCCAAGACCACACACCTCCCGTTCGCCACCCGGCGCGCTGACGGGCGGCTCGACAAGTTTCGCCGAAGCCGCGGTGGTAGCTGTACTTGTGCTGGCGCGCGACCGCGCGGGCTTCCCAGTCGCGGTGCGCAGAGCCGGAGCCCGGCGAGCCCGCCCGGGAGACGCTGACGGTGCGCCGCTCGCCGGTGGTGAGGCTGCGCCGTCGCGCGAGCCGAGGGCGGCCAGGGCGCGGCGGGGCTTGTCGGCCTCGCCGAGCAACTGGTCGAGAAGGGTCTGGATCTGCCGGCGGACGCAGGTCGTCGAGCATTGTTCGGGCGGGTCCTTCCGAGTTGACGGGTCTGGCGCGAGCGTCGTCGAAGAGCGCTCGGGCGCTCGCGCGAGGGATTCTGACGCGCGAAGCGGCGCGATCGCCGCTTGGCTGTCCCCCTGCTCGCGGCGCGCTCGAGAGCGGGGCGTATGGCAACTGGCGCCGTGGTCGCTGGGGGTGCGTGAGCCGCCGTCCCGGTCCCGCGGTCGGGCTCGACCCGAGCGCTTCTTACGCGCTTCGCTTTCCCGGACAGCGTCTTGCACGCCGCGGGGATCGAGGGCGCGGCCTTGTGTCACGGCAGCCAGCTTTGCCAGCGGATCGCCGAAACGCGCTCACTGCGAGTATTCTGGTTGGCTGCGGACCACGGCTTACTGCGGGGGCAGCGGAAGCGTGTTGGCGTCGCTGTCGCGCAACGCCGCGAGCATGTTTGCGTACAGTCGCTGCTTGATCGTGGACAGCGTGGCTGGGTCCTTCGCGGCGAGCGCGCCGGCGAGCTCGATCGCCCGCGAGACCACCTCCGAGTCCGGTACGGCGTCCTTGACGATGCCTGCTTGCTCGGCTTCGATGCCGCCATAGCGGCGGCCGGTCGTCATTGCCTCGTGGGCCGTCCGCGCCGACAAGCGGGCGCTGATCAGAGCGCTCATGCCCGGACTGAAGGGAATCTTGATGTCGACCTCGGGCAGGCAGAAGTACCCTCGGTCGGCGCGCATCACACGCTCGTCGTGGGCGAGCGCCAGCATCGCGCCAGCCGCGAACGCGTGACCTTGGAGCGCCGCGACCGTCGGGACGCCGGCGGCGAGCACCCGTGCCAGCAGTTCGTGCACCGACACGAGCAGCGGATTGATCTCGGCGGTGTGTGCGCTCATCCACTCGAGGTCCAGTCCGTTTGACCAGATCTTGCCGACCGCGGTGGTCACCAGCGCGCGCGGCGGCGGGCTGGCCTCCACCTCGTCTAGAAGCGCGCCGAGCGCTTTCACCGAGGCGGGGTTGAAGCGGTTTTCGCCTTCGCCCAGGACAAGGACGAACACGTCGCCTTGCCTGTCGAGATGCGCCATCGTGACCTCCAGCCGGATTGCTATTCGCGATGCGAAGTGTTGTCGAACTGGCCCACCCACCCACGCCCAGCCGCTGATCGCCTACATCGATCAGCGGGTCGCGTTGCTGGCGAATCGCGGCTCGCGTCTCGACGAGCCACCGCTGAAGGCGCGCTCGTTGCCGCGCGTACTCCCACCCGCGCTATTGGCCAACGACCGCCCGCGCCAACTACCGCTGGACGACGGTGAACTCGCCCGCATCGCTCGCCAAGCCGCGAACCCATTGTCGCCCCGGCTCGCAGCCAACTTCACGACGCGTACGCTATCGCAACAACGCTGACAACAGAAGATCGCCCCGCGATTGCGCGAAATCCACCTCACCGCCAGCCTACCGGTGGATATGCGCTTGAAGCTTAGGGGAAAGCCTGTTTGCGGGGCCCCGTGATCACCGTGGCGGGCACAACGAGCTCGTCGAGTAGCGCGTGAGTCTGGCTGTCACCCGGGCGGTCGCCCTTGGCTATGAACAGCCCGCGCGCTGCACGCGCCTCGGTGGTCGCGTTCTCGCGCTGGCCGAGGGCGGAGAGGACGCGGGCGAGGTCGAGCCTCGCTCTGGCTTGCACGACGACGTTATCGCTCAGCAACGCATGGGCGACCGCGCTGCGTGACCAGCGTTCGGCATCGACGCGGTTGCCGTCGGCGAGCGCGAACGACGCGCGGACTCGGTGCGTCATCGCGTTGGTGAGGGCATCTTCGTCTGTGCCGAGTTCCTCCGCGAGCCCGATCGCGGCGCGCGCGGCGTCGCGGTGGCGCAGCTGTGCGTGGGCTAGCGCGAGCAGCGCCTGAATCTCGGAGCGCAACGAGCGCTCGCCTAGCCTGGCGAGGATCGCGTCGCCGCGCAGCAACGCGGCGAGCGCCGCAGCCGGCGTCTGGGCGGTCAACTCGGTTCGCGCCAGGTCAAGCTCGCACAAGGCCGCCATCTCGGGCATCCCGAGCGCTTGGAAGGCCTCCATTGCGCGTTGCGTGAGCCGGCGAGCGTTGCTGAAGCGTCCGTGCAGCCGCGCGAGCTCACTGTGTCCACGCTCGACATATGCCGCGAGGTAGGGACCGGGTTGCTCGCGCTCGATCGCGTTGAGCTCGCCTGCGATCGCGTCGGCGTGTTGGCGGCCGTACATCATCGACACGATGTAGAAGCCGAGCGCCCGCGATCGCAGCCCCTGATCGCCGGCCTCGCGCGCGTGCTCGGCGGCCAGGCGCGCCTGCTCGCCCGCCGCTGTCCACCGCCCCGCTTGCCTGTGCACCCAGAACGCCGCCATGTGCGCCTTCGCGATACCGAGCTGATCGCCAACGCTGATGAACTGCTCCAGGATTGCTGGAAGCGTCGACTCGGTTGTGTTCATCGCCTCCTGCGGCCGGACGCGGATCAGCCATTCAAACCGACACAGGACAGCGAGCCCAGTCGTCTTAGGGTCGCGTTCGAGCGCCGACAACAACTCGTCCGCGCGCGTCAGCTCCCCAGCATCGATCAGCCGCTCCGCGAGCTCAACACCGATCCGCACACGGAGCGCGTCGCCCTCCGGCACGAGCGCAAACGCCCGCTCGAGGAGGCTAGTCGCG
>JBEKRJ010000438.1:0-7846 GCA_049518835.1 Solirubrobacteraceae bacterium | reverse complement strand
GTCCTCGGGATCGCGACGGTCCTCGGCCTCGTCGGCCCGGTCGCCTCGTTCGGCATGTTCTACCTCGGCGACAAGGTCTTCAAGCTCGGCCGCCCGGAAGTCCAAACACTGATGTATCTGATGCTGTCCGTCGCCGGGAGCATGACCATCTACCTCACGCGCACGCGCGGCCCGTTCTGGTCGATCCGCCCAGCACGCGTCCTGATCATCGCCGTGACCAGCGCCGAGCTGATCGCGACCGTGATCGCTGTCGGCGGGATCTTCGTCACCGCGCTGCCGTGGGAATACGCGCTCCTCGTCTGGGGCTACGCACTCGTATGGTTCCTGATCAGCGACCGCGTGAAGCTACTCGCCTACCGGATTCTCGATCCGGTCACCGACAAGGACAACACGCCGCTCGAGCTGACGCCGCAGGTCGCCAACCGAACCGCGATCGGCGAGTGAGCCCTACTACGTGGATGTCACCCACCCGGACGCCAACAAACGCTTGCCCGTTGACCCGGCAGCGCCGCGTCTTCTCAGCGTCGAGGGTGCCAACGGAGCCTCTGATCTGAATCGCCGCGGCCGACGCGCTGCTCACCACTGCCACGATCACCACCGGGCCGAGAAACGCCAGGTGCGTCCAGGTGCCCCAGATCCCGTCCGGAATGCCGAGGAACACAGCCAGAGCGACCGCCCACGCTCCGGCGACCGCGGTCTGCGCCCGGCGGCCGGTGAGCAGTCCGCAGCATGGTCCAGCGATCAGAAGCCAAATCAGGATGACGTGATGCCCGAGAATCGCATCGGCGGCGGCGATCACCGAGCTGCCCGCAAGCGCGACGCCCCACACCGTCCTGACCGGCCAGCCGGCGACCAGCGACGAGTCCCCCGAGGACCGACGTTGCGGCGGGGCTGCTTCGTTCGACATCGCCGTGGTGCGGTGCCCATCACGCTGAGCGAGCAACGCGATCCCCGCGATCGCGTTGCCGAGCTCCCGCGCGCTTGCCGCCTGCCCAGCACTGGTCCCGGCTCGGACCGTGTCCTGGCGGCTGGAGTTGCGGATCATCCTTGCCGTGAGCGCGATCGCGGCCGCCACGGGCAGCGTGGCGCTGAGCAGCATGCCGACGCGCGATCCGTAGGCGCTGGAGAGCACCGTGCCGGCAAACGCCAGATACGCGACGATGATCAGCGCGCCGTGCCAGCGGCGCAGCCCGCGACCCGCATAGGCGCATCCCAGCGCGAACGCCGTCAAGCCGAAATACCAGATGGCGACCAGCGTCGCTGGTCCCGACGCCGCGCCCAACCCCACGATCACAGCCGGCACCAGCAGGCCGGCCGCGACGTTGAGCGCGTTGCTGTTCATCGCTGTGCTGAGCGTCGCTGTGCCTCTGCCGCGTCTGGCGAGATACACCGCCGCGACGGCGTTGGGAAGGCTCGTCACGCCGGCGAGAATCAGCCCTCCGACGACGATCTCGGGCCCAGCAGCGCCGCGGCCGCCAACGCGGCGAGCATCCCCAACAGCGCCTCAGACAGACCCAGTCGCGCGCCGACCCGCTCGAGCCTGGACACCAGCACCCAGCTCGAGGCAAGGCTCAGCACCGCGCCGACGACGAAGACGACGATCAGCAGCCCGTCAGACACGCCTATTGGCCCACACCCCGCTCACGCCTCCGGCACGCCACCATTGGTTAGCGTCCGGCGCCCCAGTCTGAAACGAGCTCCTGGTCACGATCAGCCCTCCATGCTACGAACCCGCCGACCGGGCTTCCGGTCGCTCCCGCGAGCATCTCACCCAAGCAAGCCGTCCGTCTCATCACCCGGCCGATGTGCGTCCGAGGCTCCCCGGATCAAGAGCGGCTCTGCCAGCGCCCTGCGCTCGCCGATGCGGCGGCTGGGTCGTTGCTCATCACGGCGGTAAGCCTTGAGCACGGTGGCCGACCGTCCCGGAACGTCCGCAAAGGAACGAGCGTGAGCCCAACAGGGATCGTCGTTCATGGCCGCAGCGCCGGGACGAGCCAACCTTCGTCGATGGCGACGCTGATGCTTGAGAACGAGCGCGGTCATCGAGCACTAGCCCCCGGGGCTCCATTTCTCGCGCGAGCGGGGCGGCGGTGCCTAGCCGGGTGGCCTCGCGTCGGCTAACACCGATTAGTTTCCCTGGTCTGCGGCCACCCGGAGCGGGTGAAAATCACGCCGTGTGACACCGGATTGGGGAGGATCTTTGGTGTTGGGCTGTCACGGCTATTTTCCACTGAGTCGACGCTACTTTGCGGCTCCTGGCGCGGACCCGAGCACTGGGCCGACACGGTCAACGGCTCGCTGAGCCGCCCGCGGACGAACAGCTGTTCGCTGCGACGGCCGCGCTGTCATTCGACCGACGTTCTACATTGCGGGGACCAACCATCGTGATCGCACATCCTGGCGCACCCCGGAGACGGAACCGGCTTGCACGGGGTGCGGGCTGAGCGGCCGCAGCGCACTAATCTCGTCGAGCGTGAAAACCGAGGGGGCCACGTTCCTGGCGCGTACGCTTGTGCGGTGCCTCTGCCTCGTTTCTGGAAAGCCACTAAGGCGAAAGACCCGGCGGTATCGATCGGCGATCCTCGCCTGGAGGGTTGGGAGACAGTCAGCACCTTCGAGGAGCAAACAACGGCCGTGGCATGGCGGGACCTGCTCCGCGAGATGAAGGTTGATGCCTGCTGCGTAGCCGATCAGCCGCTGGATCGGTTCGGACGTGGTGACATCTATCTCGTTGTCCCGCCGGAGCAGTGGTCACGTGCGAACGAGATCGTCGAGAACTGTGACGATTAGAATTAGATTGGGCGTGCGCCGCCCCGGTCTGGGATCGTTACCAATGTGCTCCGCGGCGCACCCGACACGGACGCCGCCCCCCTGCGCCTCCGCGAGATGCGGACTCTCCGCGGCAAGACGTCTACGTCCGCTGTTCATGCAGCCGGGCAGCCTCGGCAACCGCCGGCGTGGGCATCGCGATCATCCCCGTTCCAAGCGGGAGCGCGTGATTCGCGAGCTCGGCCCGACAATTCTGGGGGGCGTCGGGCATGGGCACCGAGATTCGCTAGATGTATCTGATCGCCGCCCGAAACCTCGTCAACCTGAAGTTGGTCGCCAAGGGCTACGGAGCCCGTTCGGTACTGCATGACGTGACGCTGGGCGTGAACGCGGGCGAGCGGATCGGCGTCGTCGGCGAGAACGGCGCTGGCAAGTCGACGCTTGTTCGGCTGATCGCGGGCGTCGAGGCGCCGGACGATGGCGTGCTGACGCGCACGCGCGGGGTTGAGGCGGTGCTGGTGGCGCAGCGCATCGACCTCGATCCTGAGCGAACGGTGCGCGAGGAACTGGTCGGCGTCCGGCCCCAACACGTGTGGGCTCGCGACGCGGCTTTGCGCTCGGTGCTGGACGGCCTGCTGGGTGGGGAGGCTCTGGCGCGCTTCGCGCACGGTCTTCAAACTCTGGTCGGGCGACTGTCAGGGGGTGAGCAGCGACGGATCATGCTGGCCCGCGCGCTGCTCGGGTCTCCGGAGCTGCTGCTGCTCGACGAGCCGACTAACCACCTCGATGTCGAGGGGATCGCGTGGCTGGCGCGGTTTCTTGCCGCCCGCCGCGGGACGCTGCTGGTGATCACCCACGACCGCTGGTTTCTCGACGAGGTCTGCGACCGCACCTGGGAGGTGTCCGATGGGGGCGTCTATCAATACGACGGCGGCTATTCCGCCTACGTGCTCGCCCGCGCCGAACGTGACCGGCAGGCCGTCGCGCGCGAGGACCGGCGGAGCCAGCTCGTGCGCAAAGAGCTCGCCTGGCTGCGTCGGGGACCGCCGGCGCGGACTGCCAAGCCGAAGTTCCGCATCGACGCCGCCAATGCCCTGATCGCCGATGAGCCGCCGCCGCGCGACACAGTGGAATTGGTCCGGTTCGCGATTGGCAGGCTAGGCGAGCGGGTGCTTGACGCCATCGACGTTTCGGTGGCGTTTGAGGACCGCCGTCTGCTGTCACACGTAACGTGGCGCCTGGGGCCCGGGCAGCGCGTCGGTCTGGTCGGCGCGAACGGCTCCGGCAAGACCACGCTGGTCCGCCTGCTTGCCGGCGACCGCGCCCCAGACTCCGGAGAGGTGCGTCGGGGCACGACCGTGCGTCTCGCCGAGCTCTCGCAGGACGCGACAGAGCTGCCCCGAGGCCTGCGCGTGGTCGAGGCGCTGGCGGACGTCCGCGGCCGAGTTACGACCAGCGCGGGGGAGCAACTAACACCCGGAACGCTCGCTGAGCGCTTCGGTTTCCGCGCTGAGAAGCTGCGCGCACGCACCGACGACCTATCGGGTGGGGAAAGGCGGCGGCTTCAGCTGATGCGATTGCTCTTGACCGAGCCGAACGTGCTGCTGCTCGACGAGCCCACCAACGACCTTGACATCGACACCCTCACAGCACTCGAAGATCTGCTCGACAGCTGGCCCGGGACACTCGTCGTCGTCTCCCACGATCGCTATTTCGTCGAGCGAGTGTGCGACGACGTCTACGCGCTGCCCGGAGACGGCCGCCTTCGTCACCTCCCCGGCGGGATCGAACAGTACCTCGAGCTGCGCGTGACCGCCGCCCCCGAGCCGGAACACGCCGCGAGTCGACCATCGCCGCTCGCTCGGGGAGCTCAGCGCCGTGCGACCCAGAAGGAGCTCGCCCGGATCGAGCGGGAGCTGCGACGCGCCGAGGGTCGTCACGACGAGATCCGACCGGCCGACGCCGCGCCTCGCGGCCGAGGACGCACGCCGGCGCCGCCACGCGGGCGCCAGCTCCGACTCGCTCGTCGTGTCATCAAGAAGGCTCCGAGGCGCGCACGGATTCGTGTCAGCGCCGACGTCGGGCGGGTCGGGAGCCGGGGTGTGGCGGGTCGATCGAAGCGAGGCCTGCAATGAAGATTCTGGCTTGCCGGCGCGCGAGTTGGTCCCAGTCAGCTGTGTTCGGGAGTGGTTGGGCGAGCATCGCCCCGGTGACGATGATGTCGATCGGGGTGGCGTCTGGTCGGATTGTCCGGTCGCCGCGTCCACGGACGAGGACCTGCTCGAGTTGGTTCCTGATCTCGGTCCGGAGCGCGACGATTTTCTCGTCATCAATGACCGGGCCCCCGTGAAGGGGGAGGATCAGATCATTGCGTGCCGCGATCGTCCGGTCGAAGAATTGCTCGAGTGCCGCGGGGGCGGGCTCGTCGCTCAGCGCGGCGGCGCGCGCATGCTGAAGGACGAGCTGGAAGGAGCGCAACGTCAAAGCCGCTAAGAGGGCGGGTCGCGTGGGGAAGTGGCGGTAAAGGGTTCCGATCCCGACGCCCGCCTCGTCGGCGATCGACGCCATCGGAACTTTCTCGCCGTCGCGCCTGACCGCGATCGTGGCGGCGGCGAGGATGCGTTCATGATTGGCTGCGGCGTCGCTTCGCGGTCGCCGCGTGACTGCTCGTGCCGCTGTCGGTACTAGGGGCATCCCGGAGGTGATCGTGCCACGTAGCGGCGGCGGCGATGCGAGCGGGCGTTCGGGCTCGCTGCCTCACCTCGGCGTGGTTGGCGACACCTACACGATCCTTGTGTCCGGGGCCGATACCGCTGAGCGATCGCATTGATCGACATGCACCCCCCGCCGGACGGCGGGCCGCCGCCCCAACGTCACGACTTCGAGGAGATGTGGAGGTCGTGGTCCCGGTCGCGCACCGAACAGACGCTCCGCCGTCACTCGACGTACGCCGAAGCGACGACCGTTAGCCAGCAACAGCGCGACGCCCTCTAGTACACCTCGGGCCCGCGGGCCTCGACCCCGCCAGCCTCATCCTCTAATTGCAGTTTATACCAGTCAGGGGGCTCTCATGAGGTCCTAATTCCTGCCGCATAATCGCCCGGCGCACGCTGGAATCAACGAACAGAAGTGGAGTTGACGGGTCAACTCCGAGGAGGTGAGCGGATGGGCAGTTATGTGTTGGGTTTCGAGGAGATCGACCAGACGCAGATTGCGGTCGCTGGCGGCAAGGGCGCACTCTTGGGGGAGCTTTCGCGGCTCGAAGGCATCCGCGTCCCGGCTGGCTTCTGCGTGACGACGGACGCCTTCGACCGGATCCTGGCGCAAGCGCCGTCGATCGACGATCGGCTCGATCGGCTGTCGCGGCTGAAGCCGGACGACCGCAAGGCGATCCGAGCGCTCAGCGAGGAGATCCGCAGGGCGCTCGAAGGGATCCTCATCCCTGAGGATCTGGCGTCGGCGATCACGCGCCCGATCGCCCGGCTCGGCGAGCAAGCCGCCTACGCCGTCCGATCCAGCGCGACGGCGGAGGACTTGCCGACCGCGTCCTTCGCGGGCCAGCACGACACCTACCTGAACGTCGTGGGCGCGGTGGCGATCCTCCAGTACGTCAGCCGGTGCTGGGCGTCGCTGTTCACCGAGCGGGCCGTGACCTACCGGCTGCGGAACGGCTTTGAGAACCGGAAGGTGCAGATGGCCGTGGTCGTGCAGCAGATGGTCTTCCCGCAGGCGGCCGGCATCTTGTTCACGGCCGACCCCGTCACCTTCAACCGAAAGGTCGCCTGCGTGGAGGCCAGCTTCGGCCTCGGCGAGGCGCTGGTCTCCGGCGTGGCGTACGCAGACGTCTACAAGGTGCGGGACCGCGAGGTCTTCGCCAAGGCGCTCGCCACCAAGCGGCTTGCCATCCACCCCTCGCCGGCAGGCGGGACACTAAAACAGGCGATCGAGCCGGAGCGGCAGCAGCAGCCGGCGCTGACTGATGCGCAGGTCGTGGGACTCGCGCAACTGGGCAGGCGCGTCGAAGCACACTTCGGCCGTCCCCAGGACATCGAATGGTGCCTGGACGCCGATGGCTTCCAGATCGTCCAGAGCCGGCCGATCACCACGCTGTTCCCGATCCCCGCGGCCGGCGACAAAGAGGACCACGTCTACGTTTCCGTCGGTCATCAGCAGATGATGACCGACCCCATGAAGCCCCTCGGGCTCTCCCTGTTCAAGCTGACTACGCCCGCGCGCATGTACGACGCGGGCGGGAGGCTTTTCGTCGATATCAGCCGCCACCTGGCCTCGCCAGCCAGCCGCGCGCGCCTCCTGGACCTCGGGAAATCTGATCCGCTGATCAGGGACGCCTTGCAGACCGTCCTTGACCGCGGGGATTTCATCCGGTCGCTCCCGGGCGAGACGCCCGGCGGAGCGCCGGCTCGCGCCGCGCCAGCCCGGCTCGAGACCGATCCGGCCATCGTCGCCGACCTCATCGGGCGCAGCCAAGCCTCCATCGCCGCATTGAAGCGCGACATCGGGACGAAGTCCGGAGCGGCGCTGCTCGACTTCATCCTTGCGGACGTTGAAGAGCTGAGGCGTCTCTTGTTTGATCCACGGAGCCATCAGGTGTTCATGTCCGCGATGGAGGCCAGCGGGTGGCTCAACGACCAGCTGGAAGCGTGGTTGGGCGAGAAGAACGCTGCCGACACGCTCACGCTGTCCGTTCCCGACAACATCACGTCGGAGATGGGGCTGGCGCTCCTGGACGTCGCGGATGTCATCCGCCCGAATCCGGACGTCGTGGCCTTTCTCGAACACGTCGAGAACGAAAGCTTCCTCGACGACCTACCCAAGCTCGCGGGTGGGCGCGAAGCGCGCGACGCCATCCGTGGATACCTCGACAGGTACGGGATGCGCTGCGTCGGCGAGATCGACGTCACGAGGCCGCGCTGGAGCGAACGCCCGACGACGCTCGTGCCCATGATCCTGGGCAACATCAAGAACTTCGAGCCGGGTGCCAGCGAGCGGCGCTTCGAGCAAGGGCGTCAAGAGGCCTGGGAGAAGGAAAAGGACCTGCTGGAGCGCTTGCGCGCCC